>JAIVJE010000292.1:0-9461 GCA_020200195.1 Acidobacteriota bacterium
GTCCTCCGCCTTACGCGTCAGACGGTTGACAAGGTGTACCTCGGTCGCCACTGCCCACGTGCTGCCGGCCGGGCTGCTGGTGACTGCATTGATGATGTACTCCGTTGACCCGCTCAGGTCCGCGGCCTGCACGACATCGAACGTGCACTCCGGGTGCGCGATGACTTTGCCCTGCGGATGATTCTTGCGGAACGTGTCGATCTGCTGGACGGTGAACCGCGTGTGCACCGAACAGTGGCCGGCCCACAGAAGAAGCTTCGCCCGTTTGACGGTTGCCGGGTCGGTGCCACCCCAGACTTCATTGGGATCCCACACGACCATTTCGTCGAGTGGCACGCCCATTTTGTAGGCCGTGTTACGGCCGAGATGCTGGTCGGGGAGCATGAGCACCTTCTCGCCACGCTCCCAGGCCCACGCCATGACCCCCGCCGCGTTCGTGGAGGTGCAGACGATTCCTCCATGTTCACCGCAGAACGCTTTGATGGCAGCCGACGAGTTGATGTAAGTGACGGGAATCACGCCCGCGTGCCCGCTTGCGTCAGCACCGGTGCGAACGCCCATCTCGGCCAGCTCACGCCAGCACATGTCGAGTTGATCAGGCGCGGCCATATCCGCCATCGAACAGCCGGCGGCCAGGTCCGGAAGAACCACTTTCTGATGCGGCGCGCGAAGGATGTCAGCGCTCTCCGCCATGAAGTGCACGCCGCAGAACACGATGTATTCAGCTTTGCCGCGGCTCGCCGCGGCGCGCGCGAGCTTCAGCGAGTCGCCGGTGTAATCCGCGAACTTGATGACCTCGTCGCGCTGGTAATGATGGCCGAGGATGACGAGGCGGTCGCCGAGCGTGCGCTTGGCAGCGAGAATCCGCGTATCCATCTCGTCATCGGAAAGGCGGAGGTACCGCTCGGGGAGCGGCTGCCGCTCCCCGATGCTTGCCTTCTCGACTTGATTCAGGAGCTTGATGTCCATCTCAGCTTCCAGCTATCAGTCACTTCTTACATCGATTGTGCCACAGCGGCCGGCACAGGGACTCCAGGCCCATCCTCTTCCTCTGGCCCGGTGATGACGTTATAGAGGGTGTCCCGCTCGACGGGCGCGCGGCCCGCAGCACGGATGAGCCGGCGGATCGCAAATGTGCTCATCGCTTCCGGCGTCTTCGCGCCGGCCATGTGGTAGATCTTTTCCTCCTGCACCGTACCGTCCAGATCATCCACTCCGAACCAGAGGGCAATCTGCGCGACCTCGACTCCGGTCGCAATCCAGAACGCCTTGACGTGCGGCACGTTATCCAACATCAGCCGCGACACCGCGTGGACGCGCAACGTCTCGGCGCCCGACGGGGCAGGTAGCTTTCGCATCTGGTTGTTGTCGGGATGAAACGCGAGCGGGATGAAGGCCTGGAGTCCGGCCGTTTCATCTTGAAGGGCTCGCGTTCTGAGCATGTGATCCACTCGCTCCGCGGCGGTCTCTACATGGCCGTAGAGCATCGTGATGTTCGATCGCATTCCCAGGGCGTGCGCCCGCTTGTGGATCTCCAGGTACCTGTCGGAGCCGCATTTGTCGTGACAGATTTTCCGGCGTACGCGCTCTGCGAAAATCTCCGCGCCGCCGCCCGGCAGCGAATCGAGGCCGGCGCCTTGAAGCTCTCGCAGTACCTGTTCGTCAGTCTTGCCGTAGAGATCGGCAAAAAACGCGATTTCGACCGCGGTAAAGCACTTCAGGTGAATGCCCGGCCTGATCCGCTTGAAGCCCCGCAGCAGTTCCAGGTAGTAGTCGAACGGCAAGTCGGGATGCAGACCGTTGACGACGTGGACCTCGGTGAGCGGCTGATGCGCGCGCTGCCGCAGCTTGTTCCAGGCTTCATCCAGCGACATCGTGTACGAACCCGGGTCACCGGGCTTGAGTCGGGAGAAGGAACAGAACAGACACGTTGCGACGCAGACGTTCGTGGCCTCGAGGCGGATGTTGAAGTTGTAATAGGTGCGCGCGCCGTGCCGCTTCTCGCGCTCGTGGTTCGCCAGCCAGCCCAGCGCGAGCAGGTCGGGACACTCGAATAACTGCACGCCGTCCTCGAACGACAGCCGGACGCCTGCGGCGAGCTTGGCGGCGATTCCGCCGAGCCCGGCTGATGCGATCCGCTCACGCATGTCAGGCAATCCCCATGAACTGGAGGCGCAGGCTCCGCGATCTCGGGCCGTCCAGCTCGCCGACCAGGATGCGCTGCCATTGGCCGAGCACCACGTCACCGGCGCCGATCTGGAGCGTGAGGCTGTGGCCGAGCAGCATGGCGCGCAAGTGCGCATCCGCGTTGCCGCGTTCGCAGTCGGAGTGCGCAGGATCGTTGTGCATCCACGTCGCCTCCCGGGCGACGGTCTCTTCGAGGAAGCGCTTGATGTCGGCGTGCAGCGCCTGCTGGGCCTCGTTGATGAAGACGGCGCACGTCGTGTGGAGCGACCACAGATTGACGAGCCCCTCACGCACGCCTGAGGTTCGCGTCAGCTCCATGATCCGGTCCGTCACGTCGACGAGCTCGACGCGCTGACCGGTCTCCACGACAAGCGTCTCCGCGTGGACGAGGAAGCCGCCGGCGGCCGCCGAGAAGCCCGCGACTGGTGTAATCCGGGCCGTCACGGTGGGGCTCTTGGTCATGGTTCCTCTCGCGGTCACGCGATCAGCAAACACTCTATCTTACTGGAAACACAGCAGAAACCGCAACGCGCCGTCGTGCCCGTGCGCGGCTCTGCGTGCTATACTCCGCGAGAACGACGCGTGAACCGCGGCCAGACTTTCCTGCCGTTGGTTCTGCCCGGTGGCCACGCGAAGTGGGTGAGAAGCCCACGCGGTGCCGCCACTGTATGCGGGGAGCCACATCCCCTTGCCGGCTCGGCCGGCCGCCACTGTGCGTCAAAGACGATGCATGGGAAGGCGCGGGATGCGCGCGACGATCCGCGAGCCAGGATACCTGGACGCCGGGCCCGTCCTTTCCGCCTTCGATGCAGTGCCTGACGGACTGCCGCGAAGGCATCGGCGCGAGAACACGCCGAGAAGGAGTCCCGTGCGCACGCCCTTCGTCCGATCTCTCTGTCTCTCCATTCTCACGCTTGGCTGGCCGGCCGGGAATGCAGCCGCAGGTCCCGTCACGGGACGCGTCCTGGATCCCGCAGGCAGGGCGGTACCGGGCGCCAACGTGATCGCTCTCGAACGTGCGTCGATTGTCGCCACCACGAGCACGGACCCGCGCGGGGTGTTCACGGTGACGGTTCCCGACGCGGGGCGGTTCGAGATCCGAGTGGCGGTCGAAGGCTTTCACGCGCAGCCGGTCAGCGTCGACGGTACGCCCGACGCACGTAACGTCGGCGAGGTGAATCTTCGCGTGAGCGCGGTGTCGGAGTCGGTGGTCGTGTCCGGCGCTCACGTCGAGATCCCGCTGTCGCACGCCACATCCTCCATAACCGTCTTGACGGGCGATGCGCTTGCCGCCCGGCAGATCGAAACCGTGGCCGATGTGCTTCGGACGGTGCCGGGCTTGGCGGTCGTCAGCCAGGGTGGACGTGGGGCCCTCACCAGTGTGTTTCCCCGCGGCGGCGAATCAGACTACACGCTCGTATTCGTCGACGGCGTTCAGACGAATGCCATCGGCGGCGGCTTCGACTTCGCGCACCTGCCCACGGTCAATATCGATCGCATCGAAATCGTGCGGGGCCCGCAAAGCGCGCTCTACGGATCGAATGCCATCGGCTCCGTCGTGCGCATTGTCACGCGCAAGGATGGTCCGCCATCGGTCGAGGGCATCGTGGAGGCCGGGAGCTTTGGCACGAGACGCCTGACCGCGGCGACCGCCGGCAGTCGCCGCGAGTGGAACTGGGGCGCGTCGGCAGAGCGTTTCGAGAGCGACGGGATGAACGGCCGTCTGTCTGACGCCGGCGAGACGATCGTCAACGACGACTACGTGAGGTACTCGGCGCAGGCTGCCGGCGGGTGGCGTCTGGATGACCGCGCGGGCGTCCGCGGCGAATTCGGCTACGGGCGTGACGAACGTGGGTTTCCGGGACCCTTCGGGTCCAACCCTCACCGCCGGGGGGAGCGCACGTGTGCCGGTCGAACGCCAGGTTTTTGCCTATTTCGCTGAGGCACGGTGGCACAGCGGCGAAACGCTATTCGTGACGGCCGGAACCCGGATTGACGACATCCGGCGCGACGCCCTCGCGGCGGATCCGGATGCCTTCGTCCCCAGACCGGCGTTTCCGGAGGATGCAATTACGTCCGTCAATCCGAAGATCTCCGCGGCTTGGTACGTCAGA
This sequence comes from Acidobacteriota bacterium, assembly GCA_020200195.1. Lineage (GTDB taxonomy): Bacteria > Acidobacteriota > Vicinamibacteria > Vicinamibacterales > 2-12-FULL-66-21 > JAIVJE01. The sequence goes on from JAIVJE010000292.1 coordinate 4,302, forward strand.
CGCAAGGCCGGAGACTTCACCAAGCTGCGGGCGTCGGCCGGTACCGGCATCCGCCCGCCGGACGGCCTGGAGATCTTCTTCACCGACAACCCATCGCTGAAGCCGGAGCGCAGCCGCAGTGTCGAGGTCGGCCTCGATCATGCCCTCGCCGGTGGGCGCGGCCTGATCGAAGTCACCGGGTTCAAGAATGAATACGACGACTTGATCGTCGCGGTCGGGTCGTTCAACGGGTCAAGCCGTTATCGCACGGACAACATCTCCAACGCGAGGGCGGGCGGAATCGAAGTAGCCGGGACGGCACGGATCCGGTTCGAAGCCAGGGCGCCGGTTGACCTAGAGCTTCGCGGATCCTACACGTGGCTTGACACGGAAATCCTCGCGGTTGACCGGACGACGTCAGCACCGCCGCCCTTCGCTGTCGGGGACTCCCTTTTACGGCGGCCGCGTCATCAGTTCTCGGTGGACGCGACCGCGCGCGCGGGACGGCTCACCGCGTTCGCACAGGGAGGGGGCCGCGGACGCGCACTCGACGTGGAGCCGTCGCGCGGCACGTTCGGCGGACTCTTCTACTCGACCCGTTACGTGGTCTGGCGCACAGGAGCCGCGTGGCGCCTGCACCGCGGGCTCGAGCTGTTCGGTCGCGTCGACAACGTCTTCAATCGAACGTACGAAGAGTCGCTGGGGTTCCCCGCGCTCGGACGCGGGGCGATGGCCGGAGTCCGAGTTGCTGCAGGCCGCTGATGTCCGCTTCGCCTACCGCCCGGAACGCGGCGGCACCGCGAAACCGGTCTTGAGCGGCGTCAGCCTCGTCGTCCCGACCGGCCGGGTAGTCGGCATCCTCGGCCCGAATGGCTCCGGCAAGACAACCCTGCTGCGGATACTGAACGGCACGCTGCGGCCGCTGGCCGGTCACGTGGCGCTCGACGGACAGGACCTTGCGACGCTCTCGCGAGCCGCGCTCGCACGCCGCATGGCGTCGGTTCCGCAGGAGACACACCTCGCCTTCGACTATTCCGTCATCGAAGTCGTGTTGATGGGACGATATCCTCACCTGGGCGCATTCGAAGTCGAAGGCCCGGCGGATCTCGCCATTGCCCGACGAGCGCTCGCCGCCACCGGTACGCTCGATTTCGAAGCGCGCTCATTTGACACGCTCAGCGGCGGAGAAAAACAGCGGGTCATCATCGCGGCGGCGCTCGCCCAGATCAGCGATGAGCGGGAACCTCGGGCGGGCACGTTACTGTTGCTGGATGAGCCCACGGCAGCGCTCGACCTGGGCTACCAGCTCGAAGTCGCGGCACTCGTCCGCGAACTCAACCGCCAGCTCTCCCTATCTATCGTTGTTTCCACCCACGACCTGAATTTTGCGGCTGGTGTCTGCGACACACTCGTCCTGCTGCGCGCAGGGACCGTCCTGGCCGCGGGTGCAGCGGATGTGGTCCTGACGCCGGAACACATACGCGCGCTCTACGACGTCGATGCGGACGTCCAGTGGCATGCCCAAGCAGGGCACCTGGTCGTCGTACCGATCGGGCGGCGCGCATGAAAACCGTCCGGCAGAGATTCATCGCTGCTACGGCGGGATTCGGGGCGCTGGCGGTGGCGGCTACCGTGCTGGCGCCGCTCGCCGGTTCCACACCTATCAATCTGCGTCGCGCGCTCGATCCGTCGGTCCCGTTCGCGGATAACGTGGACGCCCAGATCTTTTTCGTTGCGCGGTTGCCGCGAACACTCGCGGGCGCTCTGGTCGGGTCCACGCTTGCCTCTGCCGGGGTGGTATTCCAGGGGCTGTTGCGGAACCCGCTCGCGACACCGTTCACGCTCGGCGTCTCGGCAGGAGCGGCGCTGGGGGCGATGCTCGCCATCACATTCGGCCTCTCGCTCGGGTGGGCGGGCGTTCCCGCGGCCAGCTTCGCAGGGTCGCTCGGAGCAGTCGGCGTGGTGTACGGCCTCGCCCGCGCGCGTCATGGCGGCCTGTCGACGAACGTGCTGCTCCTTGCGGGCGTGACGATGAACGCGTTCTTTTCGGCGCTGATCCTGTTCGTCCAGTACTTCGCGGATTATGCCGAAACCTATCGCATCCTGCGGTGGCTGATGGGCGACCTCGACGTCAGCAGCTACCAGCCGCTCATGACGGCGCTTCCGCTCGTGGTCGTGGCATTCCTCGCGTTCGGCTGGCTGGCGCGGCCGCTCAACCTCCTCAGCCTTGGCGCGGACAGCGCGGAGACGCGAGGCCTCGACGTCGCCCGCGCGCAGCGCGTTGCCTTCCTGAGCGCATCCGTTGCGACGGGGGCCGCAGTGTCCGTCGGCGGCCCGGTGGGGTTCATCGGCATCATCGTCCCTCACCTGGTGCGATTGCTGGTCGGCTCAGACCACCGTGTGGTCCTGCCGGCCTCGGCGCTGTTCGGCGCCGCGTTCCTCATCGGATGCGATGTGGTCGCGCGGACCGCGATGTCGCCTGTCGAGCTGCCGGTCGGGGTCATCACGGCGCTCATCGGCGGACCGTTTTTCCTGTGGCTGCTGGTGCGCCCCTAAGCGCGGATTGTCGCGGAGCGGGTTCTTCGTTTCACGGGACGCGGATTTGCGCAGATACAGACGGATCACATCATGGATGACGGGACGCGGATTTTCGCGGATACACACGGAACGGGTTCTTCTCACGGGACGCGGATATTCGCGGATACAGACGGATCACATCATGGGGATGGGACGCGGATTCTCGCGGATCACACATGAAACTGCGACGAGCCATTGTCGCCGCGGCGCTGCTGCTGATGACGTCGTTGCCGTCAGCGAGCCCAGGGTCACGGCAGCCTGCCGAGCAGCGGCCTTCGCGGATCATCTCGGCGATCCCGGCGGTCACGGAGATGCTGTTCGCGATTGGTGCGCGGCCCCAGGTCGTCGCGGTCGGGAGCTTCGATAATTACCCACCGGAGATTGCGGGTCTCGCACGGGTCGGTGCGCTTATCGATCCCGACCTGGAAAAGATGCTCGCGCTGAGACCGGATCTCGTCGTGGTGTATGACACGCAGGTTGATCTGCGCCGTCAGCTCGAGCGCGCCAGGATTCCCGTGTTCCGTTACCGCCACGCTGGACTCGCGGACGTTACCGCGACCGTCCGCGAGTTGGGGGCGCGAGTGGGACGCCCCGCCGCCGCAGAGGCGGTGGCGGCAGACATCGAGCGATCTCTGGCAGCCATCCGAACGCGCGTGGCTGGGCTGCGCCCGCCGCGTACGCTGGTGGTGTTCGGCCGTGAGAAAGGGGCGCTCCGCGGAATCTACGCAAGCGGGGGGGTCGGCTTCATCCACGATATGGTGGAGGCGGCCGGCGGCACCAACATCTTCGCCGATGTCCGGCGAGAGTCAGTGCAGGCGACGTCGGAGCTCATCCTCGCCAGAAGTCCGGACGTCATCCTGGAACTCAACGCGGCACCGATCTCCGACGGCGAGCAGGCGGCGGAACGTGGGGTGTGGCAGGTGCTGAGTGCGGTGCCGGCGGTGCGCAACCACCGGATTCACATGATTGGCGACGAGCGCACCGTAATCCCTGGGCCTCGCGTCGCGCAAGGCACGCAGCTGATCGCCCGAGCGTTGCACCCGGACAGGTTCAAATAGCGGTCAGCCTTCAGCGGTCAGCTATCAGCCAAAGCTGTCAGCTGTGGCTACGCCGCGAAAACCACCGGCACGGGCTGAGGGATCAGACCCTTTTCGAACGCCTCAGCCATCAGCCGCTCGACGCCTTCCCGGCCTCGCTTGCCATACGACAGCGTGAGGTCGTTGACGTACATACCGACGAACGTGTCGGTCCTGGCACGATCCAGGCCGCGACCGAACTGAAGTGCATACTCGACTGCATCGGCCCGGTGGGACAGGGCGTACGCAATGCTGTCGTGAAGCATTTTCGATACCTTGGAGATCATCTCCGGACCAAGATCGCGTCGGATGATGTTGCCGCCGAGCGGCAGCGGAAGGCCACCGGTCCTGTCGGACCACCACTCGCCGAGGTCCACGATCTTCTGAAGCCCTTCCTCGGCGTACGTCAGCTGCCCCTCGTGGATCAGCAGGCCGGCCTCCGCTTTTCCCTCAAGTACCGCCTGCTGGATCGCGTCGAACGGTACGACCACGTACTCGAAGTCCGGCTCGTACAGCCGAAGCGCCAGGTATGCCGTGGTGAGTGTCCCGGGAATGGCGATCCGCCCGCCTTTCACGGCGCGTCTTCCACCCTCTCGCGCGACGACGATGGGGCCGTAGCGATCGCCCATGCTGGCGCCGTGCGCCAGGAGGGCGTACTTGTCCACCAGGTGGGCGTACGCGTGGAAGGATACGGCGGTGACCTCGTAACGGCCTTCGAACGCCGCCCTGTTCAACGACTCGACCCGAAGCGGATGGAGGCGCCCGCGCGGTCACCTACGGCACCGATCGCCTTCAGCACGTGGGAGGGTTCCTGGCTGCCCGAGCTGCACGCTGATCCCGTCGAGACTGCCAGGTCGCCCAGCGCCATCAGCAGCGCCTCCCCTTCCACCTCGTCGAAACTGACGTGAAGATTGTGTGGCAGCCGCGACGACATGCATCCGTTCACCCGGATTCCATCGAGGTGTTTGCGAAGCCCGGACAGGAGCCGGTCACGCAGCGCGGCGAGCCGGGCGGATTCGTCGGCCATCTCCAGCCGGCAGATCTCCGCGGCCATCCCGAGCCCGGCGATGCCCGGCACGTTGAGCGTGCCCGATCGCAGCCCGTTCTCGTGCCCCCCGCCGTCGATCTGGCAGGCGAGCTGCAGGATGGGTTTTCGGCGACGAACGTACAGCGCGCCGGCGCCTTTGGGGCCGTAGTATTTGTGACCGGTCAGCGACAGCAGGTCGAGCCCGAGCGCATCGACGTCGACGGGGATCTTGCCGGCCGCCTGCGCCGCATCGGTGTGTAGCAACGCGCCGTGCGCGCGCGCGATGGCGGCGATTTCGGCCATCGGCTGGACCACGCCGATTTCGTTGTTGGCCAGCATCACCGACACCAGGATCGTCCGGTCGTCGACCGCAGCGCGCAGCGCGTCCAAATCGATGATGCCGTCAGGCTGGACGCCCACCCAGGTGACGCGCCAGCCCTCCCGCTCGAGCCGGCGGCACGAGTCGAGCACCGACTTATGTTCGGTGACGGCCGACACGAT
>JAIVJE010000292.1:9566-44545 GCA_020200195.1 Acidobacteriota bacterium
GAGACCAACAGCCCCCGCTGTACGAGCCGCTGGAGGACCTTCGCCATCAACTCGATGGGAATGTTGTACTCCTCCGCGATCTCACGGGCGCTCGCGGAGGCTGCGTCGGGGCGCACCGCGAGGTGCTTCATGGCGATGAGCGCGTAATCGGCCTTCTTAGATAGTCGAAGCATGGGGGCATCCTGTTTCCAGAGACGTGCAACGTTCAGCGTGCAACGTTCACCACATTCCCAGCTGGAGCTTCGCGGCGTCGGACATCCTGTCCTTCGTCCAGGCCGGCTCCCAGACGACATCGACCTTGGCGTCCGAGACGCCGGGGACCGCCTTCACTTTCGTCGCGACTTCCACCGGCAGCGACTGTGCGGCAGGACACCCGGGCGCGGTGAGCGTCATGCGGATGCCGGCGACGCCCGCGCTGTCCACGATGACGTCGTACACGAGCCCGAGCTCCCAGATGTTGACCGGAATCTCCGGGTCGAACACGGTGGAAATTGCAGCAATGATCTTCGATTTCAGTGCTGCGGTGTTCGTGGCATCCGGGACGAGCGCCGCGGTTTCCGTCCCGGACGCCGGTGGCTCTGGCGTTTCCGTGGGTGCCATCGGCAGCGGTTTCATTCAGTGCTCGCCTTCTCGTTTCGCTCCAGCGCGGCCTTCAGCGTGTGCCACGCGAGGCTCGCGCACTTCACCCGTACGGGAAACTCACGCACGCCGGCAAATACGGACAGTTTGCCGAGATCCTCCACCGCGCGATCCGGAGGCGTCGTCACCATCTGGTGGAACCGGGCGAACAGCGACTGCGCCGCGCCGACGGTCTGCCCCTTCACCGCGTCGGTCATCAGCGACGCCGAGGCCTTCGAGATAGCGCAGCCCGATCCTTGAAACGCCACGTCGGCGATTACGTCGCCATCGATGGCCAGGAACAGGTTCAGGCGATCGCCGCACAAGGGGTTGAAACCTTCCGCGTGATGGCTCGCCTGCTCCAGCACGCGGAAGTTCCGCGGGCGCCGGTTGTGATCCAGGATGACCTCCTGGTACAGGTCGCTGAGGTCGCCCATCAGGCGAACACCTCGCGCACCCGCCCGAGTGCGCGCACCAGTGCGTCCACATCATCGCGCGTGTTGTACATCGCGAGCGATGCGCGCGCGGTGGCCGGCACGCCGAACCGGTCCATGACCGGCTGGGCGCAGTGATGGCCCGTCCGTATCGCCACACCCTCCCGATCCACGATGGTGCCGATGTCGTGCGGATGCACGCCGTCCATGACGAACGAGAGGATGCTTGCCTTGTGCGCCGCTGTGCCGATCATCCGGATGCCCGGGATCGCGGTCAGCGCTTCGGTGCCGTACGCCAGCAGGTCCTGCTCGTGCCGCGCCGCGTTCTCGAGCCCGACCGAGGTGATGTAATCGAGCGCCGCGCCGAGTCCGATCGCACCAGCGATGTCCGGTGTGCCCGCCTCGAACTTATAGGGCAACACGTTCCAGGTCGACTTCTCGAACGTGACGGACGCGATCATATCGCCGCCGCCGAGGAACGGCGGGAGGTCCGTCAGCACCGAGGCCTTCCCGTAAAGCACGCCGATGCCGGTCGGCCCGTACAGCTTGTGGCCGGTGGCGGCGTAGAAATCACAGTCGAGCGCCTGCACGTCGACAGGCATATGATATGCGGCTTGCGAACCGTCGAGTAGCACTGGAATCCCGTGTGCGTGCGCGATCCGGACGATCTCCGCAGCCGGGGTAATCGTGCCCAGCGCGTTCGACATGTGGGTGATCGCGACGAGCTTGGTGCGCGGTCCGAGCAGCGCTTCGAACGCGTCGAGCATCAGCTCGCCGCGGTCATCAATCGGCGCCACACGCAACCGGGCGCCCTGCCGCTCGCAGAGCAGCTGCCACGGCACGATGTTCGAGTGGTGTTCCATCGCGGAGATCACTACCTCATCGTCTTTTTGAACATGCTGCCGGCCGTACGCATGCGCCACGAGGTTGATGCTCTCGGTGGCGTTACGGGTGAATACGATTTCGCGGGTCTCGCGCGCGTTGAAGAATACGCGGACTTTCACGCGGGCGCCCTCGTACGCTTCCGTCGCCACCTCGCTCAGCTCGTGCACCCCGCGGTGGACGTTGGCGTTGATTTCCGTGTAGTACCGGGTGATGGAGTCGATGACGACCTGGGGTTTCTGCGTGGTCGCCGCGTTATCAAGATAGACCAGCGGGCGGCCGCGCGCCTGGCGACGCAGCAACGGGAAGTCAGCGCGGACCTGCGCGACGTCGAATCCCGCCGCTACGACGGAGGTCATGCGGCGTCCGCCTCGGCGAGATCCTTGGCGAGCTGGGCGTAGAGCTCCGCTTCGAGCGCGATGCGAAGCGGTTCGACCTTGACGCGATCCAGGATGTCACCGGCAAAGGCGTGAATCAGCATGTCCCGCGCTTCGGCGAACGTCAGGCCGCGGGCTTGCAGATAGAAGAGTGCGTCGTCGTCCAGCTGACCGATCGCCGCCCCATGCGTGCACTTCACATCGTCCGCAAAGATCTCGAGCTGGGGCTTGGTGTTGATCGATGCGGAATCGGACAACAGCAGAGCACGGTTCGTCTGTTTGGCGTCGGTCTTCTGAGCGTCCTGCCGCACGATGATTTTGCCGTTGAAGACCGCCTTGGCGCGGCCGCCCAGGATGCCCTTGTAGATTTCGTGACTCGGACAATGCGCCTTCGCATGGTCGATGGTCGTGTGGTTATCGACCAGGCGCTCGCCGTCGGCCAGGTACAGGCCGTTCAGCGTGCACTCAGCGCCCTCGCCGTCGAGGACGGCGAAGACGTCGTTGCGAACGATGCGGCCGCCCAGCGCGAACGAATGCGACGAGAAGTTGCTGCTGCGCGCCGCGTGGACGTGCATGCTGGCGACATGGAACGCGTCAAGGCTCTCCTGCTGGACTTTGTAGTGATCCAGCACGGATTGGCGAAGTACGCATCTCCGTGAGCGCCGACGTACGTCTCCACGATCCTCGACTGGCTGCGGTCGCCGGCGACAATCAACGCGCGCGGATGCGACATCGTCCCGGCGCCCGACGAGACGAACAGCAGTTGCAGAGGCTGTTCGACAACGACACCTTCGGGAATGTACACGTATGCGCCATCCTGCGAGAGCGCCGTGTTCAGCGCCGTGAAGCCTCTGGCACCGAACTCGGCAAGCTGCCCCATGTACCGCGAGACGACGTCCGCATGCTCGGTCACCGCCGTGGAGAGCGACCCGACGCGGATGCCAGCCGGTAGACCCGCGACGCGCGACAGCTCCGAGATCACTTGACCATTGAGAATGACAAGGCGGTGGGGGGCATCGCCATAGAGGAAAGCGTCGAGGTCATCAGCGCGCACGGCGGAGCCATCGGCGATCGTGAACTCGGCTGCGGCGATAGGCGACACGTTCGTGAACCGCCACTCCTCGTCACGGACGGTTGGGAAGCCAACAGCCGCGAACTTCGCCGCCGCGCGCTCACGCAGGTCCTGCAGCCACCGCGGTCCCCCCTGGGGCCGCTGTTCGAGCGCCGCCTGCCACGTCTGTCTCTTCTCCACAACTGGCGTCATGTACCTCTCCGCCTACGCGCTCACCGGTTCGGCGCCGGTCTCAATCCAGCTGTAGCCCTTCTTCTCGAGCTCCAGCGCCAGCTCTTTGCCGCCGGATTTCACGATGCGGCCGCCGCTGAGCACGTGCACGTAGTCGGGCACGATGTAGTCGAGCAACCGCTGGTAGTGGGTGACGACGATAATCGCCCGATCGGGGGCGCGCATCGCGTTGACGCCGCGCGCGACGAGCTTGAGCGCGTCGATGTCCAGCCCTGAATCCGTCTCGTCGAGCACCGCCAGCCTGGGTTCGAGCAGCGCCATCTGAAAGATCTCGTTGCGCTTTTTCTCGCCCCCTGAGAACCCTTCGTTGACCGCCCGGGTCAGCATGCTCTTGTCGATGTCCAGCAGCTCCGACCGCTGCTGGATCAACTGCATGAACTCCATCGCGTCGAGCTCCGGCTGTCCGCGGTGCTTCCGCATGGCGTTGACGGCCGCCTTGAGGAAGTAGGCGTTGTTGACGCCGGCGATTTCGACGGGATACTGGAAGGCCATGAACACGCCCTCGCGCGCGCGCTCGTCAGGATCCAGCTCCAGAAGGTCGCGTCCTTCATAGAGGACCGTGCCGCCCGTCACTTCGTAGTGAGGATGGCCCGCCAGTGCGCGGGCGAGGGTGCTCTTGCCCGATCCGTTCGGACCCATGATGGCGTGGACTTCGCCCGCGTCGACGTGAAGGTCGACGCCTTTCAGGATCTCCTTTCCTTCCGCCCGAACCTGCAGATTCTTGATCTCAAGCATTGCGTGCGATTCCTCCGGCTGCCTTCAGCCGCCTACCCGACCGATCCCTCGAGCGAAACGCTCAGCAGCTTCTGTGCCTCGACCGCGAATTCCATGGGAAGCTCGCGGAAGACCTCCTTGCAGAACCCGCTCACGATCATGTTGACGGCATCCTCGGTCGTGATGCCGCGCTGGCGACAGTAGAAGATCTGGTCTTCTCCGATTTTCGACGTGGAGGCTTCGTGCTCCACCCTCGCCGTGGTGTTCTTGATGTCCAGATACGGGAACGTGTGCGCACCGCACTTGTCGCCAATCAACAGCGAGTCGCACTGCGAATAGTTGCGTGCGTTCCTGGCGTTCTTGCCGACACGCACCAGGCCGCGGTACGTGTTCTGCCCGTGACCGGCGGAGATGCCTTTCGAGACGATCGTGCTGCGGGTGTTCTTCCCCAGGTGAATCATCTTGGTGCCGGTATCGGCCTGCTGCCAGTTGTTCGTGGTGGCGACCGAGTAGAACTCCCCGATCGAGTTGTCCCCCTGGAGGATGCACCCGGGATACTTCCACGTGATCGCCGACCCTGTTTCGACCTGGGTCCACGTGATCTTCGAACCCCGGCCGGCACAGATCCCTCGCTTCGTCACGAAGTTGTAGATCCCGCCCTTGCCATCTTTGTCGCCGGGATACCAGTTCTGGATCGTCGAGTACTTGATCGTCGCATCGTCGTGGGCGACGAGCTCGACCACCGCCGCGTGGAGCTGGTTCTCGTCGCGCATGGGCGCGGTGCAACCTTCGAGGTAGCTGACGTAGGACCCTTCGTCCGCGATGATGAGCGTGCGTTCGAACTGCCCGGTGTCCTTCGCGTTGATCCGGAAGTACGTGGACAGCTCCATCGGGCAACGGACGCCCTTCGGGATGTACACGAACGAGCCGTCGCTGAAGACCGCGGAGTTGAGCGCCGCGAAGAAGTTGTCGGTGTGCGGAACGACGGACCCGAGATACTTGCGCACCAGCTCAGGATGCTCGCGGACAGCCTCGGAGAAGGACATGAAGATGATCCCCACCGAGCCGAGCTTCTCGCGGAACGTCGTCGCGACTGAGACGCTGTCGAATACCGCGTCCACGGCGACACCCGAGAGCAGCTTCTGCTCTTCGAGCGGTATGCCGAGCTTGTCGAACGTCGCCCTGACCTCGGGATCCACTTCGTCCAGGCTGTTCAGCACCTTTTTCTTTTTCGGCGCCGAGTAATACACGATGTCCTGGTAGTTGATCGGGTCGTACTTGACGTTCTGCCAGGTCGGCTCTTTCATCGTCAGCCAGAGCCGGTAGGCTTTGAGCCGCCATTCGAGCAGCCACTCTGGCTCGTCTTTCTTTGCCGAGATGAGACGGACCACGTCTTCGCTGAGACCCTTCGGAATCGTCTCGCTCTCGACGTCGGTGTAGAACCCGTACTTGTACTCGCGGGTCGCGAGCTGTTCGATCGTTTCTGTTGATGTGGACATTGGAAGCTTCCAGCTGGCAGCTACCGGCTCCCAGCAGCCAGGTGACGTCTGGACGCTGAAACCGGAAGCGGGGCACTACACGCTGAACGACGTACCGCACCCGCACGAGCTCTTCGCGTTCGGGTTGTTGAAGATGAAACCCTTGCTCACCAGGCTCATGTCGTAGTCGAGCGTCGTGCCCTGAAGGAACCGGTAGCTCTTCGGGTCGACGAACACTCTGGACCCCTCGGGTCCCTCGAATACCTGGTCCCCCTCGCGCGGGCCGGGCTCCCACGCGAAGGTATAACTCAACCCCGAACAGCCCCCGGCCTTGATGCCGATGCGCAAACCCCCGTCAATCAGCCCATTTTTCATGGTCATCTTGCGGATGAGCTTGTCGGCGTTGTCGCTGATTTGGAGCACGGTCCCCTCGCCCTGGCGAAACTACGACCAGAACAGTCCTATATTAGTATTTCGGCTGGGTAGGATCAACCTGCTCGATCCACGCGAGGACACCGCCGGTCAGGTTCCGCGCGTGGGTGACCCCCCGCTCGTGCAGGAACGCCACGGCGCGTGCGCTGCGTCCGCCAGACTTGCAATAGACGACGACCTCAGCTTGTGGATTCAGATCGGCCCACCGGTAAGGCAGCTCTGCCATCGGAATGGAGAGCGATCCAGGAATGCTGCAGATCCGGATTTCGTGCGGCTCGCGCACATCGACGAGGACCGGTGGAGTTCCGGCACCGATGCGGGTACTGAGCTCGGTCACCGTCATGTCTCGCCCGGGAGCGGGAGCACAGTAGTTTTCGATCTCGCGCAGCTCCCGGATCGTTCGGTGCAGCCCGCACGCCGGACAGTCGGGATCCCTTCGCAGCCTGATCTCGCGGAAACGCATGCGCAGCGCGTCATAGATCAGGAGCCGTCCGATAAGCGGTTCGCCGATGCCGAGAATGACCTTGATCGTTTCAGTGGCCTGAATCGTCCCGATGACGCCCGGCAGCACTCCCAGCACTCCACCCTCTGCGCAGCTCGGCACGATCCCCGGCGGCGGCGGCTCCGGATGCAAGCATCGATAACAAGGGCCGTCGGCTGATGCGAATACCGACGCCTGCCCTTCGAAGCGGAAGATGCTGCCGTAGACATTCGGTCGTCCCGCCACCACGCATGCGTCGTTGACGAGATAGCGCGTTGGGAAATTGTCCGTACCATCCACGATGATGTCGTACGCGGAGACCAGCTCTATCCCATTCGCGGCCTGAAACGCGCGGTCATGGAGCTCGAGGTGGACCTCAGGGTTGATGGACTTCAACCTCGACCGCGCCGATTCAAGCTTCGGGCGGCCGACGTCGTCGGTCCCATGAAGGATTTGCCGGTGTAGATTGCTCAGGTCGACGGCGTCGAAGTCTACAATCCCGAGTGTGCCGACGCCGGCAGCGGCAAGATAGAGCGCGGCCGGCGAGCCGAGACCTCCGGCACCGATGCACAAGACGCGCCGCCTTGAGCCGCTGCTGGCCGTTCTCTCCCACTTCGGGGAGCGCCAGATGCCGGCTATACCGAACCAGTTCGTCCGGCGAAAACTCGTCAGCCATACCGTCCTCATCATTGTCCGCTGTTTCAATCACCGGAGGTTTCGCCTAAACTTCGTCTATCGTGGATCTCAGCTCGTTGTCCCCGGTTCTGGCCGGCTTGGCCCTGGGTCTCGGGGTGGGCACGGTCATGTGGGTCGTCGCGTTGCGGCGACGGTCCGCGGAGCTTCGCGGGGAGCTTGCCGCCCGGGAGGAGGCGTTGGCGCGGCTGCACCAGGATCTCGCCTCGGCCCGTGAGGCGGGGGCCCGGCTGGGCGCTGAACTCGCAGCTCATCGCCAGTCGTCCGCCGAGAAACTTGCGGTGCTGCAAGGGGCGGAGGCCAGACTACGCGAGGCGTTCTCGGCGCTGTCGTCCGACGCGCTGAAACAGAACAACGAGTCATTCCTGCAGCTTGCGCGCGCTTCTCTCGGCGAGTTTCAGAAGACCGCGTCGATGGACCTCGACGGCCGGCACAAAGCAATCGAAACCCTCGTGCTCCCGCTCCGGGACTCGCTGACGAAGGTTGACACGAAGCTGCAGGAAGTCGAGCGCGGCCGTGCAACGTCGCAGGCCCAGCTCTCCGAACAGCTCCGATCGCTGACGCAATCCCAGCAGGTGCTGCAGTCCGAGACGAGCCGACTGTCGCGCGCGCTGCGCTCGCCCAACGTCCGCGGGCAATGGGGTGAACTGCAGTTGCGCCGTGTCCTCGAAACCGCCGGTATGGTGGAGGGCAGCCACTACGAGATCAAGGAGTCGGCGCGGGTCGACGAGAGCCGGCTGACGCCGGACGTCCTTGTCAGGCTTCCAGGGGGAAAAAACGTCGTCGTGGACGCGAAAGTGCCGCTGACCGCATACCTCGACGCCGGCGATCTCGATGACGACGCGCTGCGCGAGGTGAAGCTTCGGGACCATGCCAGGCAGGTCAGGGATCACGTCGTCAGGCTCGGCAACAAAACGTACTGGGCCCACTTCCAGCCCGCGCCCGATATCGTCGTGATGTTCGTGCCCGGTGAGGCGCTGCTGCACGCCGCGATGCAGCACGACACCGCGCTGCTGGAGTTCAGCATGGCACGGGGCGTGATGCTTGCGAGTCCGCTGACGCTGGTCGCGCTGCTACGCGCAATTGCCTACGGCTGGCAGCAGGAGACGATCGCGAAGAATGCGCAGGAGATCAGCGAGCTGGGCCGCAACTTGTACGACCGGATCGCGAAACTCGCCGAACACTTCGAAAGCGTCGGCAAGAGCCTGGCGAAGGCGGTGCAGTCGTACAACAGCGCCGTCGGAACGCTCGAGAGCCGCGTGCTCGTAACGGCGCGGCGCCTGAAGGACAAAGGCGTGACGGCAACGGAGGAGTTCCCGGAGCTCGAGACGATTGATCAGACGCCGCGGGCGCTCGGGGCCGCCGAATTGACCGGCCTGTTCGAGGACGTGCCTGGTGACGGGACCGTGCTGAAGGAATGGTCTTTCAGATCGAATCTCACGCCGCTGACCGACGTCGCACCCGAGCCGACCGCGAGATCGAGTAACTCGCCGACGCGCGGCAGGTCATCCACTCGCACCTCGACGCTGTTTCGCGCGACATAGCCGCGCAGCGTCTGACGGCCGTTTACGTAGTCGTACTCCGGTTGCAGATCGTACGAGGACGTTTTGAGCGCGTCGGGCGGTATCCCGGCGCCCTTCAGATTCTGCATGACGGCCGCCATTGCGTCCGCGTTGAGCCGCTGCGCTTCACGCGGGCTGCGGGCCCGCGACTCCGCTGTGATCGACACCCACGCACGGTCCGGCGCGCGTTTGACGATGGCTTGGCCGGCGGTCACGATGACGGGCCCTTCAGGGGTTACCGGGGCCTGCGCCCAGGCGGACGCCACAGCGAACGACCAGATCACGACCGCAGCGACGGTACGGTACACGCGACCTCCTACATACACTTCACGGGTGGTTCCGCACGAATGGTTCTGCACGAGTGGTTCCGCACGAGTGGTTCCGTATTCATGCTCACTACTTAGACGTTGGCGAAACCGCCGTGGACGTCACACGCGACGCGGAAACCTATGCCGTATGAATAGGTGTCGGGAGGCACCTTGTGTCGGTGGCTGCACGACAGCATCCGGACATCGGCGACCAGCCAGCTGCCGCCGCGCAGCACGCGCAGGTGACCCTTCGGCGGGCCGGTGGGGTTGCGGTCAGGCCCGGTGTGGTAATACGACGGATCGTACCAGTCCTGCACCCACTCCCACACATTGCCGATCACGTCGAACAACCCGTACGCGTTGGGGGGATAAGTTCGACACGTCGAAGTGCCGTGCGCGGCTTTCATCGACGGGTCAGTCAGGAAGTTCGCCAGATCACGTTCGAGCCGGTCGCCCCAGGGGTACCATTTGCGCTCGAGGCCGCCGCGCGCAGCCTTCTCCCACTCGGCTTCGGTCGGCAGCCGCAGGGTCCGGCCTGACGCCGTCGAGAGCCACGCGCAATACGCCACCGCATCGTCCCAGCGCACCAGCGTCACCGGGTGATCGAGGCGATCCGCCGGCGGCGCGGAGTCCGACCAGACGTACGGCTGGCCGGTCGCGCGGAACGCGCGCTCGCGCTCGCGGCCTCCGGCGGTGACGACTACCGGCAGTTCATAGATCGCGGGCACGCGGTGTCCCGTCTCGTGAACGAAGCGCGCATACTCGGCCTGCGTTACCGGTTGCACCGCGATCAGAAACTCGTCGACATGAACCGAGCGCGACGGCCGTTCATCCGCCTCGGCCTCGTCGCATCCCATCGGAAATTCTCCCGCGGGAATGAGCGCCAGTTCAGGCAGGATGTCGGCAGCCATCAAAGCGGCAGACAGGATAACGCAACTTCTTTTCATGTACACTTTTCGGCCATGAAGCTCGAGACGTTCGCAATGGAACGGCTGCAGTCGACCTGGGAAAACCGGGTCGCCTGGAACCTGGCGGAAAGCGGCGTTCATCCATTCCGTCTGGAGGAGCTGGCCGACAGCGCCGAGTCGCGCGCGGCCGTGCTCGCGCAGGAGCTCGGCTACACGCAGACCAACGGCACGCAGGAGTTGCGTGCAGCGGTGGCCCTCATGTATCCCGGCACAACATCAGACCACGTCGAGATCACCAACGGCGGATCGGAAGCGAACTGCATCGTGCTCTGGCATCTGATCGAGCCGGAGGACGAAGTCGTCATGATGGCGCCGAATTACATGCAGGTGCGCGGCATCTCGCGTGCGCTGGGCGCGAGAGTCCAACCCTGGCCGCTCGTCGCTGACGAGGCTGCGCGCCGCTGGCGGCCGGATCTCGACCTCCTTCCGTCGCTCGTCACGGCCCGGACAAAGGCGATCCTGATTTGCAATCCCAACAACCCAACGGGCGCGCGGCTCACTGAATCGGAACTGACCGAGATCTGCCGCGTCGCGTCGCAGGCCGGTGCATGGATCGTGTCCGACGAGATCTATCGCGGCGCGGAGCTTGACGGCATCGAAACCCCCACTGCGTGGGGCCGGTACGAGCGGGTGCTCATCACGAGCGGCCTGTCGAAAGCCTACGCGCTGCCCGGACTGCGTGTCGGCTGGGTTGTGGGGCCGCCGGGCGTCGTCGAGGCTTTGTGGGGCGTGCACGACTACACGACCATCGCGCCGGGGGCACTCAGCGATCGCCTCGCGCGTATTGCGCTCGCGCCCGCGCGTCGCGCGCAGATCCTCGCGCGAACACAGGGCATCGTGCGCTCGAATTATCCAATCGTCAGACGGTGGGTCGAGAAGCGTGCGCCTCTTTTGTCCGTGATCGCGCCCGAAGCCGGGGCCATCGCGTTCGTGAGGTACCAGTACCCCCTCAACTCGACGAAGCTCATCGAGCGCCTGCGCGAGCAGCAGAGCGTGCTGGTCGTTCCAGGCGATCACTTCGAGATGGACGGCTATCTGCGCATCGGGTTCGGGGGCGAACCGTCGCACGTGAGCGGCGCGCTCGATCGTGTTGGCGAGATGCTGGACACACTCGCACCCGGCGCGGCGGCACGAATCGCGGCGGATGCGCGTTGATCTCGCGCTCATAGGGTTCGGTAATGTCGGGCGGCGGTTCGCCCGGCTCCTCAATGAGCTCCGCCCGCGTGTACTCACTGACTGCGATCTCGAAACCCGGGTCGTGGCGATCGCAACCCGGACGCACGGTGCCGCATTTGACGTCGGCGGCATTGATGTGGGCGACGCACTCGTCCGAGTCGAAGGCGGACGGAGACTCGCGAGCAGACTGGAGACAGCCGGACAACCGATCGCCGCGTGCGACGTCATCCGAAGGATGCGGCAGAGCGATGCCGCCCTTCGCGTCATGATCGAGACGACCACTCTCGACGTCGGGGCCGGACGGCCGGCGATCGACCATGTGACGACCGCCCTGGACTCCGGCTGCCACGTCGTTACGGCCAACAAGGGACCAGCGGCGTTTGCCTATCGAGCCTTGCGGGATCGCGCGCGGACCGCCGGTCTGTCTTTTCTGTTCGAGGGCGCCGTGATGGACGGCGTCCCGATCTTCAACTTCGTACGCGAAACGCTCCCAGCGGTGAACATTCTCGGTTTCCGGGGGGTGGTGAACAGCACGACCAACCACATCCTGACTGCGCTGGAGGACGGCGACGAGTTCGGGCAGGCGCTCGCGCGGATGCAGGCGGATGGCATCGCTGAAGCCGACGCCTCTCTCGACGTGGACGGATGGGATGCTGCCGCGAAGGCCGCGGCGCTGGCCAACGTGCTCATGGACGCAGGGATCACGCCGCACGCGGTGGACCGGGCGGGGGTCGGCCCGGAGAGTGCAGAACGGGCGCGCGCAGCCAAAGCACGGAACGAGCGATTGCGGCTCGTCGCCCAGGCCGAGCGGGACACGTCAGGATCCGTCAGCGCCAGCGTTCAGCTCGTCGAGCTACCGGCGCGGGACCTGCTGGCGTCGCTGCGCGGCACCGCCAACGCGCTCGTGTTCCGGACGGATGTCCTTGGAGAAATCGCGGTGTGTCAGTTGGAAGGCACGCTGACGCAGACCGCGTATGCGTTGCTGAGCGATCTGATCACGGTTCGCCGGCGGCATCCACAAGCGCCCGACGCAGCGCCGGTTCGTCGAAACCCTTGATCGCGCGGCCGCCGATGACGGTGACTGGTATCGTGCGGAAGCCTAGCGCCAGCAGATCGGTGTACGCCGCATGATC
This sequence comes from Acidobacteriota bacterium, assembly GCA_020200195.1. Taxonomy (GTDB): domain Bacteria; phylum Acidobacteriota; class Vicinamibacteria; order Vicinamibacterales; family 2-12-FULL-66-21; genus JAIVJE01. The sequence goes on from JAIVJE010000292.1 coordinate 22,126, forward strand.
TTCCTCGACGTTGCGTGCCGTGAAGGGATGTCCGTCGCGTGAAAGTAACTCTTTCACCAGCTCGCAGGCTCGTCAATTCGAGCCGGAAAAGACCACGATCCCGGTAGCCATCCGCTGATTGTATGTCCGCACCGGATTCCGATACGACTGCTCCGCTGTCAGGCCTGACGGTCATCGATCTGACGCGCGTGCTGTCGGGTCCCTACTGCACCATGTTGCTGGCAGATATGGGCGCCCGTGTCATCAAGGTCGAGCAGGCCGGTCGCGGCGATGACACGCGTGCCTGGGGTCCCCCGTTTCAGGGTTTCGAAACGGCGTATTTCCTGAGCATCAACCGCAACAAAGAAAGCATCACCCTCGATTTGAAACGCCCGGAAGGCCGCCGGATCCTCGACGGCTTGCTCGATCGCGCCGACGTGTTGGTCGAGAACTTCCGCCCCGCGACGATGGAGCGACTCGAGTTGGGATACGAAACAGTCCACGCAAGATGGCCGGGCGTCATCTACTGCTCCATCTCCGGATTCGGGCAGACCGGCCCGCGGCGCGACGAACCTGGATATGACGCCGTCGTCCAGGCAGAGGGCGGATTGATGAGCATCACGGGTGATCCCGACGGGCCGCCGTTCAGGCTCGGCGTGGCAATCTCCGACATCGTCGCCGGGATGTTTGCGGCACAGGGCATCCTCCTGGCGGTACTCGCGCGGGGAAAGACAGGCTTGGGACAACGTGTGGACATCGGGATGCTCGATTCGACGGTGGCCCTGCTGACGTACCAGGCTGCGATTCATTTCGCTACCGGCATTCCGCCGGTCCGTCTGGGGAACAGGCATCCGACCATCGTTCCATACGAGACGTTTCAGGCCGCGGACGGCGACATGGTCCTGGCGGTCGGAAACGACGAACAATGGCGCCGGTTCTGTGACGCGGCAGGTCTGGAGGAAATTGCGGAGGACCAACGGTTCTCCAACAATGCCGGCAGGGTCGCCCAATACGACCTGCTCCGATCTCTGCTGGCGCCGCGGCTGCGGCAGCGAACGCGCGCGGAGTGGCGCGCCAGGTTCAACGCCGCCGGCGTACCTTGCGGTGCGGTCCGCGACATCGCGGAGGTGCTCGCGGATCCGCAAGTGCGGGCACGATCCATGATCGAGGCGGTCGAGCACGCCGCGCTCGGATCCATTCAGGTATTGGGCCTGCCAGTGAAGTTGTCCGACACCCCAGGACGAGTACGCAGCGCCCCACCGACCCTCGGCCAGCACACCGACGAGATTCTGCGGAGGGATCTCGGCCTGTCCGAAAGGGACATCGCCGCGCTGCGCACGTCGGGAATCGTGTAAAGAGGGAAGGTTCAGGTCAGCGTTCGACGAACGGCGCGATCTCCTCGAGCAGAAACGACAGGACGTCTTCGTCGGTGAGATCGGCCACGGCCGCCCCCTTCAGGACGGGACGTTCCGAGGAGACGCCACCCCGGCCGCGTGCCCGGCTGATGCGGCCGAACACCGCCGGCGGGTTGGACTCCGTGTCGAGCGCGAGCTCGATGAAATCGTCGTTCGAGCGTTGCGATGCGAGGCGGACCGAGTTCGCAGGAGTGAACACCTTGAACTGGTGGCCTTCGGCGACCAGCGCTGACGCGACGGTATGAAACAGCGGCACCGCACGCTGCTCGAGGAAGACCTCGTAATCACGAGCGGCGGCGTCGTTCCTGGTACGGCGCGCCTCCGCCTGGCGACGTGCCGCCTCGATGGCGGCGCGAAGCCGCCGGCGAACTTCCGGAATATCCATCGCGACTACGCAAGCCTCTCGGCGAACGACGTATCGACGCCTTCCCGCTTGAGCGCCGCCAGCAACCCGTCACGATCGAGCGCCTTCCGGTAGGCTTCGCTCGCGTGGATCGTGCCCTCGCGCACGAGCGAGGCGAGTGAATCGTTCAACGGCATCATGCCGTGCCTGCGCCCGCTGTCGAGGGCGACGGGCAACTGGAAGGTCTTGCCTTCCATGATCAGCCCCGCGACGGCCGCCGTGTTCAGCAGTACCTCGCGCGCCGCGATCCGGCCGCCTCTGACCTTCCGCAGCAGGACCTGCGCGACGACGCCGCGCAGCGCGCCTGCGAGCGTTGTCTGCGACTGTGACCGACGGTCGGGCGGAAGCATCTCGAGGATCCGCTCCACTGCCGCGACCGTGGAGACGGCTGGAACCGATCCGAACACGAGCCGGCCGGACTCCGCGGCTGCGAGAGCGACCGACGTGATCTCCGGCGTGCGCAGGTCCTCGATCACCAGCACGTCCGGGTCCTCGCGGAGTGCAGACCGGATGGCGGCGGCAGCCGCCTCGCTCGCCCCCCTGACCTCGCGCTGGCTGACGAACGAACGCCGGCTCTCGTGCACGAAATCCACCTGCGACTCGATCGTGATCACGTGATCGCTGCGCGTGCGGTTGATCAAATCGACGAACGCGCTGAGCAAGGTGGACTTGCCGCTCGCGCGAGCGCCGGCAACGAGCACCAGGCCGTCCGGCTGCGCGGCGAGCGCCTGAACCTCGGCGGACAACCCGAGCTGGTCCGCCGAGATCGCACGCGGCGGGACCATCCGGAAGATCACGCCCGGCCCACGATGATCGCGGAACGTCACGCAACGGACACGCCCAACGTCGGGCACGTCGCACATCCACTCGACCGAATCGCTCTGCGCAGGATCGCGCCCCGGCGGCGGTGAGAGATCCATCAGCAGGCGCTCGACGTCCGGCGCCGTCATGACCGGCTCGGATTCGAGCGGGCTGATCTCGCCGTCAACGCGAATCATCGGCTTCGAGTGCGCTACGACGTACACCGTGGATGCCCCGCGCGCGGCGGCCACCCGCAGCGTCCGCTCCAGGGGAGCCAGCACCGCCGGTGACGCCTGCGACGGCGGCTCGGCACGAATGGGCGACCGCGAGATCGGGACGACGATGCCGGATCGCGGTTCTTCGGCGGTCATTGGCTCGACGGTCGGATGGGTCTCGACCGCCTGCACCGCTGGCTGCTCGGCCTGCGCCACGGGGACCAGTTCTGACGCCTCGGCCTGAAGGGGCGGTCCGTACTCGTGTTCGACCGGCTCTTCGACCGACTGCATCACTGGAAGAGCGTCGGATGACGGCGAAGTCGTGTCCTCCGTCTGGAGCGCGATCGGTGCCCAGGATTCCTCTGCGTAAACCGTCTGTACGTCGGGCTCACCGGTCAGCGGCAGCTCCTCGGCGACGACGGAGGTTTGGGTCGACGGTTCCTCCATCTCCCTAACTGATTCAATGGCACCGCCGGTCTCCTGGAACGAGGTCAGGACGGTGGCGGCGGTTGCCTCGAGCAACGCGTTGACCTCCTCCTCGGTCGGTGCACTCTGCGCATCTTCGTCCACGATCTCGAATGGTTGGTCCTCTTGCGGGCGCAGTTGAACGAGGGCGACCAGCGCGGCCTCCGACTCCCCGGAGATGGCGTCACCAGCGGGCATGGCCGCTGGCGCGCTGGCCGGCGGTTCGGCGATGGATGGGATCTCGTCTGAGGCGATGGATGGGATCTCCTCGGACTGGACCGGCCGCGCGCGGGGTTTGCGACGCACCTCCAGCCACACGTCGTCTCCGCCGCGGGCCGCCAGGACGGTGAAGCGATCGATCGCGTCATCGGCCGCGGGGACGTGGTACTCGATGGCGCCAAGCGTGTCCAGCTCCTGACGGATTTCGACCGGCAGAATCTGCGTCAGCATCCCGAGCACGGCATCGCAGGTGAGGACCTTCGACGACAGCTCGACCTGCCCCCACGCAAGGGGTCCGCGATAGTTCGCCACCGACGTCGTCGTCACGACGTAAGGTTTTTCGCCTACGTGCATGACGAGCGTGTCGCCTTCGAGGCGGGCGATGGCGTCGAGCAGAGAATCAAGCAGATTCACGGACTTCCCCGAACAGTTGTCGGCCCCGCGGGCCGTTGTCATTAGGTGCGGCTGCGAGCGGTGCACGTACGCGCAGATGTGTAAACCTGCGGCGCCGGCTCAGCCCTACGATCGTAACAGAGTCGCGCGATCGGAGTCGGATTGAAGTGCTGCGTTCGGGCGCTTTCGTGCGTCGTGGATCGCCATCAACCCGCCCAAAACGGGCAGGTATTCACAGGACGCGAATCCCTGACGGCGGGCCAGCTCACAGACGGCTGCGGCGCCCGGGTAGCGCCGGATGGATTCCGGGATGTAGCGATAGGTGTCCGGATCCCGATGAAGCACCAACCCCACCGCGGAGCCGACTATCGTGAGATAGGTGAGGTAGAGCGTCCGAAGTGCAGCGTTGGCCGGTCGATTGAAGTCCAGGGATAACAGCCGGCCGCCGGGTCTGAGGACCCGATGAATTTCCGCGATCGCCGTGGCGAGGTGAGGAACGTTGCGCAACCCATAACCGGTCGTGACCAGATCGAACCGCTCGGAGGGAAACGGCAACACCATCATGTCGCCAGCGACGAAAGCAGTACGCGGGTGCCGGGCTGCCGCAGGCTTGGCCCGCGCGATCTGCAGCATGCGGGGAGTGATGTCGAGGCCAATCGTCCGGGCACCCTCGCCAGCGACAGCGAACGTAATGTCACCGGTGCCGCACGCGAGATCCAGGGCGGTGGTGCCGGCTGATGCCTGCGCGAGCGCCACCAGCCTGCGTTTCCACCGTCGATCCTGGCCGTACGAGAGGAGAACGGTGATCAGGTCGTACCGGTCGGCGATCGTGGAGAACAGCTGGCGGACGTAGACGCGCTTGCCCTCGGGTGATGCCAGCGATGCGCGCAGGCCCGGGCGCGCAGGCGTCATTCGATCTCGATGGTCCCCCGCATCATGGCCGCGTGCGGAGAGCACGTATAAGGCTGAGAGCCCGGACCCGGCACGCGAAAGGTCACCGATGTTTCGCCAGCGCCCTCGAGGAGCTCAGTCCGGACCTTCCACCCTGGGACAACGAAGTCGTGCGACATTCCTCGATCCGCATTCCGGAACACGAGCCTGACGCGCTCGCCCGCCTTGAATCGCAGCGTCGGATTCGGCGCGTCCTGACCCTCGACGTAAAACGTCATCTCACGAGCCACCACACGCAGCTCACGCATCTCGTCGCGCGAAGACGCGATTCTCGGCAACATGCCCGCCGTCACTGCCGCGGCTCCGACGATGATCACGACCCTTGTATATCGACGCATTTTCCCTTGTCCCTTGTCCCTTGTCCTTTTCCCTTGTCCCTTTTCGTGTCTCATCCCACCAGCATGCCGGTGGCGTACATCACCACGAACCCCGCAAACAGGCCGATCATGACCGGCGCCGACGCGAAACGCTCGGACACAGGGCGAGCACCCGCCATCTGACGCGCGATTTGCACGACGACTTGCGCGATGGCCCCGGCGCCGAGTGCCAGGAACAGCACGGCGGCGACCGGCGAGTACACAAGTCCGCCGAGCCATGCACCAGCGATGGTAGGCACACCGCCGATGAGCCCGAGCTGGAGCAGGCTGCCGACGGACGGCTTTTCCTTCGCGATCGGGGCGATGATTGCGAGCCCCTCGGTGGTGTTGTGCAGCGTGAAGCCGATAATCAGCAACGTTCCGAGTGCGGCCTCGCCGAGCGCGAAGGCGGCGCCGATCGCCAGTCCTTCGCCGAAGTTGTGCAGTCCGATCCCGACGGCGATGAGCAGTGCCAGTACCCACCCAGGAGAACCGCCGATCTTCGCGCGAGCGCGTCGCGCCCGCAGCCACGCGCCGAGCGACTCCAATGCGAGATAGGCACCCGCCGCGCCGGCAACGAACAAGGCTGCTCCCTGATAAGAACCAGGTAACCCCGCCGCCGCTTCGAGCCCCTCGTGCACTGCATCGACCAGCAGGAACACGAGCAGCCCTACCGTCAGCGCCAGCAGGACGTCGAGCCCCGTGCGGCCCAATCGTGCAACCAGCGGCAGCCACAGAAGCCCAAGCGCGACCGGAATCACGCCCACGTAGATGCCAATCAGCGTGAACACCGCGAGATGCCGGGCATCCGGCGCCGGGGTCCGTACCGCTACGGCAATCTCGTGTTCGAACGTCGTGCCTGTGGAGGTGATTAGCTTGACGAGGTGCGCCTCTCCGGCCACCCACGGATACGGAATCGAGATGGTCGTCTTTCCGAGGTGATTGAGCATCGAGCCCCGGTCCGCGGTGAACGCCCAGTACGCGTCGTCCACGATCACTTGCGCAATCGTCACGGGGTCCGGCCCGTCATTCAGTACCGACAGCGTGATTCCGTCCTCCCGCAGTACGGCGCGGTCGATGGACAAACGCTCCACCGGCGGCGCATCATCGCCACGAAGCCTTTCGGCAGGTCCCGTGCGGATGATGAGGGCCACGAGCCCCGCAAGCAGGACGAGCGGCAGCAGCGCGGCCAGCCACAAGTGTGCGCCGGACCGGCGCGCCGGAGCGGCGTCAGAGGTCACGGCTTCAGGTGTCACGGCGTGGCCCCACTGCTTCGAACAGGCCCATCCACCCGAGCTCGGCGAACTCGCTCTGATGTGCATGGAACATGAATTTCCCTGGATACCGGAAGCGCGTCTCGATGATTGCGCGCTCTCCCTGGCACAGCATGATCGTGTCGGTTCGTTCGGACGACGTCATGGACGTGCCCGTCCGGAACACGTCGAAGAACATGCCGTGCAGATGCAGGCTGTTCACCAGATCGAACTCCGTGAGGTTGACGACGTACATCCGGACAAGCTTGCCGATCTCGACACGCACCGGCTCGTACATGAAGTGGTGCGCCACGGTATTCACAGCGTAGACCTCGTTGTCGGCGTCGAAGTTCGTGTCGAACCCGTTCATGACCATGACGAGCTCGTCGGCGGCCGGCCGTGCGTTCTTTGGATCGACAATGAAGGCGCCATACAGCCCCTTGTGGATGTGGCGCTTGAGCGGCACAGCGTGGCAGTGGTACAGGTGCAACCCGAACGGATCGGCATCGAACTCGTACAGGAACTGGCCGCCCGGCATCACCTGGTGCTCGGGCAGAGAGCCGTCCATTTCGGGGGTGTGCCAGCCGTGAAAGTGAATCGTATGGGGGTGTGAGCCGGCGTTCACGAACGTCACACGGATCCGATCGCCTTCAGTGGCTCGAATGGTCGGACCTGGGACCTGGCCGTTGAACGTCCAGGCCGGAAAGAACACACCCGGGGCGATCTCGATGTCGCGGTCCACTGCAATGAGCTGGTACTCGCGCAGAAGCGTGCCGTCAGGCCGTGGCGTTTCTTTGTAGTATCGAGCCCGCTCCTGCGGCGGAAGGTCGGAAAAGTTCCATGCGCGCAGAAACGTGGACGGGTTGAAGCTCTCCAGCGAGACACGGCCGACTGGACCCATCGCATGCGCGGCGTGGGTCATTGTTCCGCTGCCAGGCCCGTCCGGCGGCGTCTGCTGGCCACCGAGCTTCCGCGTACCGAGCAGCGTCGCCCCGAGCATCGAGCCGAGCCCCGCGATCCACGTCCGCCGATTCAGCGCCAGCATTGTTTTCGAAGCCCTCAATCGTTTATTTTGACTTCTCAAAATATATAATTGTATCCTTCCAAAGTCAAATGCCGCCATCCCAGACGGTCGAGAACTACCTGAAGGCCATTCTGCTGGCGCAGACCGGCCTCCCCGCCCGGGACGGGCTGGTCCCGATGGGGCAGCTCGCCTCGGCGCTGGGGGTCGTACCCGGGACCGCCACGACCATGGTCAAAGCGCTCGCCGAATCCGGCCTCGTCCGGTACGAGCCGTACGCCGGCGTCCGCCTGACGCGCGCCGGCGAAAAACTTGCCGCCCTCGTTCTGCGACGGCACCGGCTGATTGAGCTTTTCCTGGTGAAGGTGATGGGCATGAACTGGAGCGACGTCCACGACGAAGCAGAACAGCTGGAGCACGCTGTGTCTGACCGCCTGATCGACAGGATCGACGAGATGCTCGGCCGCCCGGACGTGGACCCGCACGGCGATCCCATCCCAGGTCCTGAAGGGACCGTCAACCGGCTCGATTACGACACGCTGATGACATGCCCGCTGCGGGCGCAGGTGACGGTCAGACGCGTGAGCGATCAGGACAGCGATTTCCTGCGCTTCGTCGAACGTCACGGCCTGAAGCCCGGGGAGGAAGTGCGGGTGGAAGAGCGGGACCCGGCGGCGGACAGTGTGCGGCTGCGGAGCCGTGACGATCGGGAGTTCACGATCGGCGCGCGCGCAGCCTCGAAAGTGCTCGTCGAAACCGTGCGCGTGCTGCTGCTGTGCGGGCTACTTGGGGGCGCGGCTTCCGCCCAGACCTCCCCTCAGCCGGCCGCCGCCGAGCCGTTCCGGATCGCGGACAATTCGTTCCTCCTCGAGGAAGCCTTCAATCAGCCGCCGGGAGTGTTCCAGAACATTTTTGGTGCGATTCGAAACAACGGGACGTGGGCGGCGTCGTTCACCCAGGAGTGGCCCGTGCTGTCCCAGACTCACCAGCTGTCCTACACGCTCGGATGGACGGACCCGGGATCCTCGGGGGGCTTTGGAGACACTCTCATCAACTACCGCTATCAGGCGCTCATGGAGGGTCCCGGGCAGCCGGCGTTCTCGCCCCGAGTCAGTGTCGTGCTGCCGACGGGCGACAGGTCCAAAGGGCGGGGCGCGGGTTCGCCGGGACTTCAGTTCAACCTGCCGTTCAGCAAGCAGGCTGGCGACGTGTACTGGCACTGGAATGCTGGACTCACCTGGCTGCCGCGCGCCGAGCGATCTGACGACGACACCGAGCGGCTCGTCTCACCCTTCATATCCGCAAGCGGCATCATCCGTATCCGTCCGATGTTTCACCTGATGCTTGAAAGCGTGATGTTGTCGGAGAACTCGGTGGCCGATCTAGGCACCTCGCGCGACACACTGTTCACGCTGTCGCCGGGCTTCCGCGGCGGGCGGAATCTCGGAGATCACCAGTTGATCGTCGGGCTGGCGGCGCCGATTACCTGGGGCGGCGGGGACACCGACACCGCGGCGTTCGTCTACCTGTCCTACGAGCTGCCGTTCAAGCGGTAGGACGGGGTGGGTCGCGGCGGCCCGTCTCAGACTTGCCGGGACTCGCTGTACGACGCCACCGACGACGGGGTCTCCCACACGCGCACCGCGACGATATCGACATTGAGCTCGCGGCCCTTGTCGAAAATCAGCTTGGCTATACGCTCGACGGTTGGATTGCTCTCGAGCAGATACATGGGCTCGCCAAGCCGACGCAGCGGGGCGACGAGGGGATCATCGTGCCTGAGAATCATCTTGTGATCCAGCTCGCGGTCGATCCAGCCCTTCACGATCCGTTTGATGTCGCTGAAATCGGCGACCATGTTGCGATTGTCCAGCCGATCGGTCCGGACATCCACCTCCACCACCGCGTTGTGGCCGTGGGGATGCTTGCAGATGCCGTCGTAGTCGAGCAGACGGTGACCGTAGCAGAACTCGATCCGCTTGGTGACTAGATACATGGAAACGTTCCGCGACGATCGAGACGAGCGTCATAACCCGCGAAGGCCCGTGATCGAGCGATGGTAGCGTTACGCTTGGAGGAGGGTCAAGGCGCGGCGGTGCTGTTCTCGGCCGGCCTCGACAGCGCCGTGCTTCTGGCGCAGGCGGCGAGACAGGGTCGCGCGCAACCGGTGTACGTGCGCGTGGGACTGGCCTGGGAAGATGAAGAGCTTGCGCTGGCCGAGCGGCTGCTGCGCTTGCCTCCCTTCCTCGACTCCACGATGGTGTTGCCGATGGTAGTGCTCGCCATAGACATGCGGGACGTGTACCCCGCGATGCACTGGGCAATGCGCGGTGACCCACCCGGCTTCGACACGCCCGATGAGGATGTCTATCTCGAAGGACGCAACGTCATCCTGCTCTCGAAGGCCGGGGTGTTCGCAGCCCGCGCTAAGCTGACGCGAATCCTGATCGGGACGCTCGCCGGCAACCCGTTTCCAGACGCCCGGCCACAGTTCTTCCACGCCATGGGGAACGCGCTCACACTGGGTCTGGGTGCGCCGATCACGATCGAGGCGCCCCTCTCGACAATGGGGAAGAGCGACGTGATTCGCGTGGGCCGATCGCTTGGCGTGCCGTTGGAGCTGACAATGTCCTGCATGCGGCCAAGCGGCGGCGCGCATTGCGGGCGGTGCAGCAAGTGTCGGGAACGACGCGATGGGTTCAGGGGCGCGGGAGTGCCGGACCTCACGGTGTATGAGGCGGACCGGGAAACGGGCAGCGGTTCTAGTTCGATTTCAGCCTGATGGATCCGTCGCCGGTACGGACGCGCAGCAGGCGGCCGCCGGCGCCAAGCCGGCCGCGCACCGTACGGCGATTGGCCTGAACACCCTCGGTCGACGCGAGCGTCAGCTCATTGGTGATCGTTCCGTCTCCGGTGTGGGCATCGATCTCCGCGGAAAAATCGGGCGGCCAGTACAGAGCGACGCCGCCGTCGCCGGTCGAGATGTCCCAGTCTTCCGCCATCGCTCCGCCGGGCTCCGCCCGGAACACAATGGAGCCGTCGCCCGTGTGCATCTTCAACCCGCTGAGCCTTCCGGAGACGTGGACGCTGCCGTCGCCGGTATCCACAGCCAGCCGACCTTCGGCCCCCTCGACGTTGATGGAACCGTCACCAGTGTTAAATTCGAGACTGCCGGAGACGTCTGACGCCCGGATGCTGCCGTCGCCTGTTCGAACCTCGAGCCTCCCTTCCACGCGTTCGATCCGGATCGAACCGTCGCCGCTGCGTGCGCGCACGTCCGCCCGCGTTGGTATCGTTACGATCAGCCTGGCGCTCGCCGACCGGCGGAAGCCGATTGAGCTGAACGTTTCGGCTCGCGGCTTCTTGACCTCCAGCTCGATCACGTTCCCGTCCTGACTGCTCTTGACCTCCAACGCGTCGATCGCTTCACGCGTCGGCCCGCGCTTTTCGATCTCGATCAGCACCTCGGCGCGGTCCCATGACTGCACTTCGATGGAACCATCGAAGGTCGTTACGCGCACGTCCGGAGTCCCTGAAACGTTGAAGCGTTTTTCGTCCCGGACTATCTGTCCCTGGGAATCGACGCTGACGACGCACGCGGTGGATAGTGCCGTCGCAAGCAGGACGGTACAGACCAAAAAGGTGGATCTCATACCCGCATAGACGGCCCGGGCCGTACCGCCGTTCCCTCTTTTCCCTTTTCCCTTTTCCCTTTTCCCTTTTTCTATTCCTTGTCCTTTTTCCCTTTTCCCGGCCACACCTGCCCGCCCGATACGTAGGTTTGAACTACGCTGAACTGACGGTCCAGAACGGTGAGATCGGCCCGGGCACCGCGCGTGATCGCCCCCAAACCCTCCAGATTCAGCGAACGGGCCGGCGTCGTGGCGCACATTTGCGCTGCCTCGACAAGCGGGATCCCCATCGTCCCGGCGAGCCGGGCGAACACGCGGTCCATGGTCAGGACACTGCCCGCGAGCGTCCCGTCATCCAGCCTGGCGGCGTCGCCGACCGTGATCCGGCGTCCGCCTATCATCGCGCGGGCACCCTCCGGAAGGCCAGCGCCGGCCGTCCCATCCGTGATGGCCATCAGGCGCGAGGAGCGTTTCGCAGCCAACGCGATTCTGACCATCGCTGGATGCACGTGGACGCCATCGCAAATGATCTCTGCGGCCACATCGTCGTGCTCGAGCACCGCCGCCGCCAGGCCCGGTGCCCGTTGCCCAATCGGGGTCATGCGGTTGAAGAGGTGGGTCGCGTGCCGCGCGCCAGCCGCGATGCCGGCGATGCCCTGCTCGTACGTGGCGCCCGAATGACCGAGGGACACCCGGTGGCCGGCCGCGGCCAGCGAGCCGATCAGGTCGAGCGCCCCCTCCAGCTCCGGCGCGACAGTCACGATCCCGACGTCACCTCGCGCTCTGGCAATTTCCTGCAGGATCTCGTCGCCAGCGAACTCGCCGCCCGGCGAGGCGCCGCGTGGGAGTCGCAGACAGTCGAGAGGTTGGGCGCCTCTGAATTCCGGGTTGATGAAGTTGCTCTCGAGGTGGGCAGGTAAGACCCGCGCGCAGCCGGGCACTGGAGACGCGCGCGCCATTCTCACGGCCGTCAGCATCATCCGAAGCGCCGACGGGCTGCACGCGATCGATGTGGGACAGAACGAGGTAACCCCGAACCGCGGCATGCGTTCGGCGATCACCCCGATCGCCTCGGGTCCATCCAGGGTATCCGAGCCCTCGAGGCCGTGGACGTGGACGTCGATGAATCCCGGCACTACGACGCGGCCGGTCAGATCGACACGGACTGCGGAGTCGCCGCGGTGAGATCCGCTCACGATCTCGGCGATGCGATCGTCTTCCAGGGCGATCGTTCCGGGGCTCAGGATCTTGTCGGGCAGGACGACGTCGGCGCCTGAGAGCAGGATCATGCGCGTACGAGCGGCGCGCGACGCGTGGTCATTCGTCTATGTGCCAATGAACCTTGCGGTGTTCCAGCGGCAGCGCCGGCGCGCCGTCGCCGCGGAACAGTTCGCGATCGGCGCGCATCAGCAATTTCTGCAGCCAGCGCTCGTCCGGCGCCGACAACACGATCACGCCGGCGCCTTCCTCCGGTGGGAATCTGCGATTGTCAACGTAGTCACGATCGAGCGTGACGAGCGTTCGCGCGAGCTGCCGGGCGAGCCGATAGTGGTGAATGTCGGGCGCGCGCCGCAGGTCCTCGTGTTCGATCACGAAGAGCACATCCCAGTGCAGGCGCGTCCGCATGAACCCCACCACGCCGCTGGGAATGTTCGCATCGGCGTAGATGCGCGGACGACCCGAGACGCGGGCGACGTACGGACCCAGTTCCGACGCGAGATTGCCCATTCAGCGGTGTCGCTCCAGGTCGGGCATGACGTCGAGAGGCTCGACTGGCGATGTGCGCGCCTCGGTCGCCTGCCGCAGCAGGTCGGCGACGAGCGCGTCGCGGCGGTGCACGAGCTCGCGGCGAGGCCGGCGACTTCGCTCGGAACCGACGGCATACTCGCAGAACAGCGGAAATGCGATCGTGGAATCGCAGTAAGCGACAACCGTGTCCGGCAGCACTCCTGGGTTGACCTTGCCCCAGCTCACCGCCTCGGCCGGCGTGGCACCCGACAGGCCGCCCCACACGACCTGGTCTGTCGTGATCTGGATGAAGTAGTCGTTGCCGCCCTTGGGGATTCCGTAGACTTCCCACAACGTCGGCTGCCCCTGGAGGTAGAAGTTCTTCGGCGAGCCGCCGCCCAGGATCACGCACCCATTCTGCTTCGCCGCCAGGATGATGGCGCACACCTCGTTGACGTCCTTGTTCGGATCGATCATGAACGTGCTGCCGTTCATCAACTCGTGGTACGCGATGTTCATGCCGATCGAGCTGTCGCCCGGCGACGACGTGTAGATGGGCACGCCAGCCTGCGCGGCGCGGGCGACGACGGAGTACTCCTCGCACCCGGGATGGAGATCGAGCAAATCCTGACCGAGGCGGAAGTGGAACTCGGCGGTGGACATCGGGCCGGCCAGTTGCGCGCGCACGAGAAAGTCCCGGATGTACGTGTCGGTCTCGAGGAGCACCGTCGACGGAAACAACACGTCGTAGATGCGGATAATCCCATGCTCGTACAGGTCGACATCGTTCAGGAACGGCGAGCCGCGATGAAGTGTGAAATTCAGCGCGTAATGCAGGTCGTGGTACAGGTTCGCGCCCGTGCTGATCACGAAGTCGATCAGACCGCGCTCCATCAGCTCGATCACGCAGCCGCCGAGGCCGGCCGGTGTCAGCGCGCCCGCAATGGTCAGACCGATGGTCGTGTCGTTCTCCGCGGCAAGCATCTTGTCGGTGTAGATGTGGCACGCCTCCGACAGACGGCCGGCGTTGAACGCCTGGAACCCGCCGTCAATGAGGTGCCGCACATCGGCGCTGCCGCGCGGCCGGTAGTAGGTAATGGGCTTGCCGGTGAGGTAGTTCTTCTTGCCACCCGGGGCACCGGGCGCTCGGTGGGGCACTGAGCAACCTCCAATTCGCGGTCGTTCGATTAGCTTAGCATCACTGACCTGCAGGAACGCGGCGTATTGGCCGAAAACCCTTGACAGCGGGCGTATTCGGAGCCAACGTACCACGCTTTCGCGACGACAGCATGAGCATGTTTCCGGAGTGGCGACGTGGAACCAGGCACTGGCATGGATACGATGTGGCTGGCCGCGCTGGCCGCCGGCGCGCTGGTGTTCATCGCCGTCCTGTTCTTCTGGTTCAAGGGGCGGAAGATGCCGGGGGCGCACGTATTTCGGGCCAGTCGGCTGAGTCGCGGCAACCTGCTGTTGCCGGCGCAAATGGGAGTCAGGCCGACGAGCGTCGTGCACTACAAACCGGAAGTCGCAGGCGGGCGCGAACATTCCATGCACATCGCACACGTCGCCTCGGTGCTGATCGATCGCAATCTCTTCTTCTCGGACGTGCTGATCGAAAGCTCCGGCGGGACCAGCCCCGTGCGCTGCCACGGCCACCGCAAGGCTGACGCCGTCGAGATGAAGCGACTCATCGAGCAATATCAGTCGGAGTATTATCGCGGACAGCATCATGGGCAGTAAGGCCGACAACGTGCCCGCGGCAGGCCGGCGCCCCCCCGATCCGTCGGAGGTCGAAGCGCGGTTCCAGTCGCTCGTACAGTCGCCGCTGCGGGCAGCGCTGCTGCGGTTTTTCTGCGCGCGGCCGGACGAGTCGTTCGACGTCGAGGCACTGATGCAGACGTTCGGCCGCATGCGGCTGGACGTCGAGAACTGCGTCCGGGAGCTCGTCGCGTTCGGTGTCGCGAAGCGCATGCCGAGCACGGGCGCGGCGCGCTACGCCGCGGCGGAACCGGAGATTGAGGGCGTCCATCACCTGCTCGACGAGTTCCTGGAACGCCGCGCCACCGTCAGCCATGAGGACCGCTCGCCGGCGGTTCAGCGTTTTCGCGAGATGATCGGCCGCGACGAGAAAATGCTCGTCGTGTTCGAGTGGATCCGCACCGCGGCGAAGTCCGATATTTCGGTGCTGATTCTCGGCCCCACCGGCTCGGGCAAGGAAGTCGTCGCGCGGATGATCCACGAGTTGAGCCGCCGCGCCACGCACAAGTTCCAGGCGGTGAATTGCGCGGCGCTGCCCGACACGCTTTTCGAATCGGAGATCTTCGGCTACGAGAAAGGTGCGTTCACCGGCGCGCACGACCGCAAGCCGGGGCGGCTCGAGCTGGCGAACAACGGGACCCTGTTCCTCGACGAAATCGGCGACATGTCGCTCATCGCGCAGGCGAAGCTGTTGCGCGTGCTTGAGGAACGCCGCTTCGAACGCCTCGGCGGCAATACGTCAATCGACGTCAACTTCCGGCTCATCTCCGCGACCAACCGCCCACTCGATCAGTTCGTCCGCGACTCGCGGTTCCGCGAAGATCTGTATTACCGGGTCAACGCCTTCGCCATCCGGCTGCCTTCGCTGCGCGAGCGCGCGAGCGATATCCCGGTACTGGCGCAGCGCTTCCTGGCGCGCTACTGCGCCGCGAACGGCTTAGCGCTCGACGGCAAGTCGTTCGCCAAAGAAGCGACCGAGCTCCTGATGCAATACCACTGGCCCGGCAACATCCGCGAGCTCGAAAGCACGGTGTCGCGGGCGGCGCTCTCGTCACCCGGTCGCGTGATCCGCGCCGGAGACGTGGAGTTCCTGCACGCCAGCGAGGCGCCAGTGCACGCCGCCCACGACCGGCTGCCCTCGCTCGCCGACGCCGAACGTGCGCACATCGTCCGCGTGCTCGAGAGCGTCCATTGGAACAAGAAACAGGCCGCGGGCGTGCTCGAAATCAGCCGCGGGACGCTCTATCGCAAGATTGTCGAGTACGGCTTGGAGTCCGAGGCAAAACCGTCGCGGAATAGAACACATCGCCCTGCGAACTGACTCGATTCCCCCCAAACACGCACCCACATAGGGTTACCGGTGTGTTAAAACGGACCATAAACCCGGTTCATACTCTACGTGAACGTCCTTTGTTTTCAGCCGTTTACGGCAGCTTTTGCCGACGGTGGGCCAAAACGGGACACCGTGGATGCTGGCCGCCTCCTGATCTGCCTCTTTACCCACCGAACAAAACATCCATAAGTCTCTGAGAAGATGGCGTTTAGCAACTGTCGTGTCGCCTGGTGGGCGCGCGGCAGATCACTTGCACTGGCGCACTCGTTAAATCTCTGATTATGCGGACACTTCCTCTCATGCCGGCGCGCATCTGATGACGAACGTCACCCGCAAGGCCGTCTGGGGATTCTGATGGTCGCCTTGCCGGCTCGCGCGCGGTTGTACGTCTACGCAGTCATTGCGCTGGGAGGGGTGTTGCTGTGTCGGTTTTTTCCTCTCGAATCGTTCAGAAAGCCTGGCCTATTCCTGGGGCTCCTGGCGCTTTCGTCGATCACCTCCGTCTTCAAGGTGAATCTGCCGCTCGCGCGCACCGGCGGATCGACGATGTCAGTCTCGTACGCCGTGGACTTCGCATCACTCCTGCTGCTCGGCCCGAACGAGACGATGCTCGTGGCCGCAGCCAGCGCGTACAGCCAGTGCACGTTCCGCATCAAGGAACGCAATCCGTTTCATCGCACGCTCTTCAGCATGGCGTGTCTGATCATCACGGTCCAGGCGGCAGGCACGGTCTATGCGGCGCTCGGCGGCCTTCCCGGACGCGTTGACTTCGGGACGCTGGCCACGCCGCTGGTTGGGGCCGCGACCACGTACTTCGTGATCAACACGTTGACCATCGCGACCGCGATCGCCTTGTCCACGCGGCTCTCGATCGTCAAAATCTGGAACGAGAATTTCCTGTGGAGCGCCCCCAGCTATTTTGTCGGGGCGGGTGCGGCGGCGGTAGCCACGTGGATGGTTGTCGGCCTCTCGGGTCACTGGCTCGCGCTGGCGCCACTCGCGGCGGCGCCGCTGTATCTGACGTATCGCACCTACAAAGTCTATCTGGGCCGGATCGAGGACGAGCAGCGCCACGTCAGCGAGATGGCGGACCTGCATCTCGCCACGATCGAAGCACTCGCGCTGGCGATCGACGCGAAGGACCAGACCTCCCAGTCGCACATCCGCCGAGTGCAGCTCTATGCCGCCGAGGTCGCGCGGGCGATGGGGATGTCGGAGAACGACATTCAGGGCGTCAAGACCGCGGCTCTGCTCCACGACATCGGGAAGCTTGCGGTGCCGGAACACATCCTGTCGAAGCCCGGACCGCTCACGCCCGAAGAGTTCCAGAAGATTCGCGCGCATCCGAAAGTCGGCGCCGACATCGTCAGCTCCGTCCCCTTCCCCTATCCGGTAGCTCCGCTGATTCTGAACCATCACGAGCGGTGGGACGGCAAGGGCTATCCGGCGGGTCTGCGCGGGAACGACATCCCGCTCGGCGCACGCATTCTGGCCGTTGTCGACTATTTCGACGCGCTGATGGCGGACCGCCCGTACCACAAAGCGATGGGATTCGACGCCGCCGTGGGGTTGCTGCAGCAGGAAGCGGGCAAGGGTCTCGATCCCAGCGTTGTGATGAAATTCATCGACCTCCTCCCCGCGCTGCAGGCGGATGCGGTCAAGCTCGACCAGAGCATCCGCAAGCCTGCACCAGCTGAAAAGCTGCCCGCCGTCGGCGGGCCGGCGACCGGGCTCACGCCAGAGCCGAGCAAGAAGAATGTGTTCGACGACATCGCGCTGGCGCATCGGGAGATCTACGCGCTGTATGAAATCGCGCAGGCGATGGGCACCAGCCTTGGCGTCTCGGACACGATGGCACTGATCACGGCGAAGCTGAGCAACCTCGTTCCGTTCTCCTGCGCCGCGCTCTTCCTGTACGACGAAGAAACCGAAATGCTCCGCTGCCGCTTCGCCACCGGCACCGACGCTGACATCGTCCAACAGGTGTCGGTGCAGAGCGGCGAAGGGTTGACGGGGTGGGTTGCGCGCAACCGCCGGCCGCTCGTGAACGCACGGCCCAGCGCGGACCTCGAGGCCGCCGGGCTGCCGTCGACGACGACGAGCCTGCAGTCGGCGCTGGTGTGCCCGTTGCTCTTCAACGAGCGGTTCATCGGAACGCTGTCGGTCTACCACGTGGACGCCGCGTTCTACCGCGACGACCACAGGCGTCTGCTCGATCGCGTGTCCGAGCAGGCGGCCGCCGTCATCAACAACTCGATGCTCTTCGAGCAGACGCAGGAGGATTCGCTGACGGACCCGTTGACGGGGCTCCCGAACACCCGGTTCCTGTTCATGCACCTCACCCGCGAGCTCGCGCGAGCCGAGCGCCTGAAGTCCGAGATTTCGCTGATGGTCATGGACCTCGATCATTTCAAGGAGATCAACGACAGCCACGGTCACCACGTGGGCGATCGCGCGCTGTGCGAGGTCGCGCGCGTGCTCCGCGCTGCCATCCGGCCGTACGATATCTGCGTTCGCTACGCCGGCGACGAGTTCATCGTGGTACTGTCCGGATGCGGCGCGGACGAAGCCGAGCAGAAGCGTCAGGAGTTGCAGAACAACATCGACGAGGTGTTCTTCGAGGCGCGGCCGGGCAAGCGCCTGGCACTGGGCATCAGCGTAGGTACCGCCGTGTTCCCGCAGGATGGTGAATCCTACGAGGCGCTGTTGGCCACGGCCGACAGCCGGATGTATCAGGACAAGTCCGGTCGCAAACGCCGCGACAGCGCCCAGCAGATCCCGAGACCGTCCGCGTACCCCGAGCTGAGCGAATTCGACATCCAGCGCGCCGTGGCGGGCATCCTTTAGGCCCACAGCAAAGCCCAAAGTCCCAAGCCCGAGTAAGATCCCCGCGAGCGTCGGTTCCTCTTTGTCGCCGGCGGCACCGGGATCGCGCCGCTCCGTTCGATGATCCGCCATGCCCTTCTCACCGGACCCCGACGCGGCTCAACGCACTCATCGATCATCCCGACACGCTCTGTTTTATCTGCGGGCCTGCATTGATGGTGGCGGAGGTGCCCGCGATGCTGCGGGAACTTGGAGTCGATCGCCGGCGGATCAACGTGGAACAACGGTCAGGCGGGGCGCGGGCCACAGGCTCGTCCCGTGGCCCGCCACCGGCAGGGTACCGCTACGGCTGGATCTGCAGCGTTGACTTGACGTCGGTCACGCCGCCGATCTTGCGCGCAAGAGCGATCGCCCTCGCTTCTTCCTCTTTGCTTTTCACGCGGCCCGACAGCGTCACGACCCCTTTGAAGGTATCGACGTCGATCCGAAGGCCGCCGACCTGTTCGTCGTTGAGCAGCGAGGTCTTCACACGCGTGGTGATCGTCGCATCGTCAATCGTCTCGCCGACGGACTTGCCGCACGCGGTCAGGAGCAGCGGCGTCATGAGCGCCACCAGCAGGAGCATGAGCGTGGTGTAGTTGAACTTCTTCATCGATACCGCCTCCAGAGCCGAATCCTGCGGACAATCGCGGATTACCGTCGCCCTCAGAACGTTTATCGGTGCAAGCTACATGCCGGTGGCGTGGTACCCGGCGTCCACCATCAGAACCTCGGCGGTGACTGCGCGCCCTCCGGGACCAATGAGAAACATTGCCGCGTCAGCGACCTCGGCCGTTTCAACCGTACGCCGCAGCGGCGCTTTGTCACGGTAGTGCTGAAGGATCGTCGAGAAGCCCGCGATTCCCGACGCCGCAAGTGTCTTGATCGGACCGGCGGAAATCGCGTTGACGCGGATGCCCTTCGGGCCGAGGTCCGCCGCGAGATATCGGACACACGCTTCGAGCGCCGCTTTGGCGACACCCATCACGCCGTAGTTCTGGAAGACGCGCTCGCTTCCAAGATACGTCAGCGTCAGAATGCTTCCGCCGCCCCTGCGTTCCATCAGCGGCAGTGCGCCGCGCGACAGCGCCACAAGCGAATACGAGCTGATATCGAGCGAGAGACGGAAGCCTTCGCGGCTCGTCTGCACGAATGGCCCGGACAGCTCATCGCGCGGAGCGAACGCTGCACCGTGGACGAGAAAATCGAGCCCTCCGAATTCCTGTTCGATCGCGCGGTAAACCGCCGCGATCTGCGCGTCATCGGTGACGTCACACGGCATGACGAGGGCGTCGGTCAGGCCCGCGGCCAGCTCCCGCACGTTCTCTTCGAGACGCTCGCCCTGGTAGGTGAGCGCGAGCCGCGCGCCCTGCGATGCCGCGGCTTGCGCGATTGCCCACGCGATCGAACGCTTGTTCGCGACACCGACGATGAGGCCGGTCTTTCCGGTGAGTTCAGGCATGTCGAATGATCTTCAGTTAACGCCTAATCACGAGCCGACGGCTATCACCACGGCCACGAAGTCCGTGTTGAAAACGTGGGCTCGGCCAGTAACACCTCAGCGCGTTTTCGGTGGGAGCAATCGCTTCGGAAACTTTGCGACCACACTGTAGTTCGGATCGACGACGTTCGCGACGCGCGTGTGCCCGCCCTGAGACACGACCTGGTACGCGTCTATCCGGTCAAATCCATATTCGTCGACGAGCCATTCGATTAACTCGACCTGCGCAATGCGAAACGCGTCCACGAGCGGACGCACGCTCCCGACGACCATGATGTCGTCGGCATCCTCCATGCGGGGCCATCGAATCCGCCGCCCTTTGATGAGGTCGAACTGGAACGTGACGTCCATGGTCGTTTCGAGACCGGAGCCGCAAATCTCGCCGTCCCCCTGCAGCGCATGTCCGTCGCCGAAATAAAACAGCGCCCCGTCATGGAAGATGGGCAGATAAACGACGGTGCCTTCTCGCGCGTCAGACGCATCCATGTTGCCGCCGAAGTTTCCTGGCCAGAGACCGCCGAACTCCTCTTCACCCGCGGGGGCGACGGCGAGGCGGCCGAGCATCGGCTCGAGCGGCATCTCGATCCGCTTCGCCGCGGATTTCGGCAAGTCGAGGATGCCCACACTGCGCGCGCGATCGAGCTTCCAGATGAATCGGCGTGCAGGCAGCGGGTCGTTGAGCATCCGGGTCCGCGAATCGCCAGTGACCGCACTTATGCCCCCCGGATTGACCGCCGAGACTGCCGTGTCGCGATTCGGGCGCAGCCGGACGATGCGGACCACCAGCGTGTCGCTGGAGGTCGCCCCGTCGATGTAGAAAGGTCCGACTTCGCCGGGCCACGCCCCGCCGTCGCGTTCGTAGTAATCACCGGGCTTCGAGAACGTGCGCGTCTCGACAACCGCTCCGGGTGCGACGCGGAGCACGGGCTCGCGAACCGCGAACGTCGGCACACCTGCGGTAGGCTCGAATCGGATCGGGGCCGCCGGATTGGGCGGCTGCTGGGCAAGGACGCTGGCGATGGCAGCGGCGAGACAGGCGGCGATCGGGACGGCCGCCACGGGGCTTTGTCCGAGGATCGCCGCCTCGGAAGTGCCCGCCCCCGCTGCGTGCGGCCGCCTGCCGGACGGTGAATTCGGGCAGCGGCCGCGCGTCCTTCTGCCCCTCGATACGAGGCAACTGCGCGCGAATCAACTGCCGATGTACCGGACCTTCTTCCACCTCCGGCGGTCCGGATGCCTCTACGTTGTCGCCGTCGTGATCATCATCATGCATGTCGTCGCTCGGAGTCGGTGCGCCTGGGCCATCCTCCACCGCGTCTGCGGCTTCGATCTCGATAACGTCTGAAGCGGCAATCTCGGTGTCGTCAATGTTGGTGGGAGCGAGAGCGGAGGGCGCTGCAAGGACCGGCACGTTCTCCGCGTCCGGCATGCCCGCCAGAACTTCTTTGTATAAGCCCGCGGGAGATTCTTTCCTGCGCCGGCGAGGCACTTTCGCACCTTTGTACGCGTGCTCGGCGTCGCACGTCGTACACCGCGTCTGTTTGACGTTTTCTTCGATCATCGCGACGACGGCGTGATTGGTCACGCGTCGCTCACGCGGACAGTAGTCGTCCAATATGTCACCGAGACGCAGCGGGCGCTGCTCCATTCACTTCCCCCGAAATATCCGTGTAAATTGGCTGGAAAAAGGCCGCCAGTGCAGGTGACTTGAGTCTAGCAGAGCACTCCTGCCGGCGCAACAATAACCCCGCACGAAACCCCGCTCAAGGCTGCCGCAGCCCGGACCGCCCGCGTGCACGGTCGATCCATTCCAGCGCCGCTTCGAGCGGGCGATCGCGTCCCGCCAGCAGGTCGTCACGGCGCAGCGGCACGATCTCATCGGGTATGACGCCGCGGCCTTCGAGCCGCGTGCCGTCAGCGGTCACGAAGTCGCCGTACGCGTGAATCAGCACGTCGCCGTTTGGCAAGCGATCGAACAATGCGGGTAGCGCCTGCCCCATGGACGTCTGCCCGAAGACACGGGCGCGCCCGATCGACTGCATCCCTCCAGCAAAGCACTCGGACGCGCTGCCGGTGAGTGCATCGACCAGAATCGCTACAGGACCGGCGAAGACGCCGACGCGCTCGCCGCG
>JAIVJE010000571.1 GCA_020200195.1 Acidobacteriota bacterium
GGATCGACGCGCAGGACGAGCTGGGAGAAGACATCTTCCAGCGACTCGCTGGCCATCAGCGTTCGGAGTTGGGCCACCGAATCGTCGGCGACGACACGGCCGCGATGCAGCACTATCACCCGGGTGCACAGCTTCTCGACCACTTCGAGGACGTGCGAGCTGTACAAGATGGCTTTGCCGCGCGCAGCGAGCGCGGCCACCAGATGACGCAACACCAGCATCGCCGTTACATCGAGGCCGGAATCCGGCTCGTCGAAAATGAGTACGTCCGGATCATGCATGATGGCGGCAATGATGAGGAGCTTCTGCTTCATCCCCTTCGAATACGACGCGATTCCCTGTTCGATCGCTCCGGTCAGACCGAATAGCTCGAGCAGCGCGGCGATCTTTCGCTCCATGAGCGACGCTGGCATGTCTCGCAGACGGCCGACCAGCTGCAGATACTCACGGCCGCTGAGGAAAGGATACAGGTGCGGCTCCTCGGGAACGTAGCCGAGCCGCCGTTTGAACTCGATGGGATCAACGTTGATGTCGCGACCGTCCAGCAGCACCGTGCCGCCGGTCGGATCGAGTAGGCCGGTGAGCATCTTCGCTGTCGTGGACTTGCCGGAGCCATTCGGTCCGAGGTAGCCGACCACCTCACCGGGATGGACTACGAAGCTCACGTCGCCCACCACCGTCACGCCGAAATATCGTTTCACCAGATGTCGTGCTTCGAACATGGACGGCTCGCGGCTTCAGAAGGTCGCCGTACCGTCGCAAGACCGTGCCATCACTTCGGGCACAGCTTGAGACCCTCGTCGACCAGCGGCGCCACGCTCGTATACTCGGCCGGGAGCGGGCGCCATCGGCGCTCCCTGCCTTCCGCTTCGATTTGCTTCAGCTCGTCTTCGGTCAGCCCGTGAGTGTCGCGAATCCGCTGCGTGCATGGCGCGCTGGCCGGCGATGGCTCGGCCGAGGCGCTGGCACGGCAGGCGACCGTTTGGGCGAAGATCTGCATCCGCGTGTCCTGTTTGATCCGCGCGAGCGGGTTTCGCGGACCGGCGTCGACCGTGAGCTGGATCGGCCTCGGCGACGCGAACCCCTTCGCTGCCGCATCGTTGAGGGCATAGGTGACGTTGCCGCTGCGGAATACGACGGCTCCCGATGCGCAGCCGAGTGTGCCGACGCCAATCGTGAATGGCCATTCCCAGTTGAAGTCCGTCCTCGTCACCGTTCGTTGCTGATTGAGCGGCAGGTCCGGAATGGGGTTGGAGACGCCCGGCGACCCGTCTGCGCACGCGGCGGCCCAGCCAAGACAGACGAGCACGCCGGCTCGCTGTGCCGCGGCGCGCCCCGTCCGAGTGCCGCCCATCATTCGCACCGCAGTGCCGCGAGCGGATCGATTCGCGTGGCCCGGCGCGCAGGCACGAAGGCTGCCGCGAGGGAAACCGCCACGAGAATCGCCGCCACGGCGAGGAAGGTTGCCAAGTCGGTCGGGCTCGTCTGCACGAGCCAAGTCCGAAGCAGTCGTCCGACCACGAACGCGCCGCACGCACCGACCGCAAGGCCCAAGCCGACCTGGAACAGCGTACGTCGAAGCACCAGCCACCACACCTGACGGGCGGGCGCGCCGAGCGCCATCCGGACGCCGATCTCCCTGGTCCGCTGGGACACGGCATAGGCGGTCACCGCAAAGAGCCCGAGCGACGCCAGCGCGAGCGCGATGCCGCCGAACACCACGAACATCAGGCTGAACGCGCGGCGCGGCCACAGCGTCTGGGCCAGCACCTGAC
>JAIVJE010000281.1 GCA_020200195.1 Acidobacteriota bacterium
GCGCCAGAACCGCTCGGACAGCACCGCGACGGGTGGCGCTCCGGGAACCGAGTCGTTCTGTCCTAGCAGCCGGCCAGCCGCTGCCCCTGGTCCAAGCACGGAGAAGTAGTTGCCGGAGATGATTTCCGGACGCGCCGATGGTCCGCTGTTTTCGCCTGGGCGCGCGATCGCCGCAGGGTTGGCCGACTGGAATGCGATAAAACTGGCGAAATCCGTAGCGAGGCGAAGCTCCTCGAACGCGCTCCGCGAGATCGGCCCTTCTTTCTTTCCGAGACCGGCGCCCGCGGACATGCGGAGTTCCCAGAGGGTTTCCGGGGCCGTGACCGCGAGCGGCCGGAAGAGCAGGGCGTCCGCGACGCTGAAGACCGTCGCGCTGGCGCCGATGCCGATCGCCAGCGTCCCGACAGCCACGATCGCGAAGAGCGGGCCGCGGCGCAGCATCCTGGCGCCGTAGCGGAGGTCCTGGCCGAGCGCGTCCATCGTCGCGAACCCCCACATGTCGCGCGTCTCCTCGCGGATACCCAAGACGTTCCCGAACCTGCGGCGGGCCTCGACGGCGGCGTCACGCGTATCCATCCCGTCCGCGATCAGCGCCTGCCGTCGCAGCTCGAGGTGCGTCCGAATCTCCTCGGCCAGCTCGTCGTCTTTTGAGGCGCGGCCACAGAGCGCGCGCACGCGGCGGATCAGGTAAAGCACGGCGTCCCCTCGACTGTCTAGGCCGGGCGCATGACTCGGGTAATGGCCTCGATCAGTCGCGCGAATCTCGATTCGGCCTGACCCAGTTGGCGCCGGCCGGCGGGCGTCAGCCGGTAATACCGCGCGCGGCGGTTGTTGACCGAGTGGCCCCACTCAGAGGCGATCAGGCCCTGAAGCTGCAGCCGCTGGAGCGCCGGGTACAGCGATCCCTCCTCCACGTGGAGCACCTCGTCCGACAACTGACGGATGTGCTCGGCGATCCCGTAGCCATGCATCACGCCACGCGTGAGGCTCTTCAGAATTAGCATGTCGAGCGTCCCGGGCATGAGATCCTGCCGGTTGGCTTTCTTTTTTCCCATAGACGATCTATGGATAGCGTGGCGAGAAGCAAAAGTCAAGAAAAGAAGTTCCCACGTCCCGTTGAATAGGCCTTAATCCGTTCCAATCCGTGTTGATCCGCGTCCCGTTCATAAGCCCTATCCGCATGAATCCGCGTGGACCTTGCTGAGTCGTGGCGGCAGCGGCCATAATGAACGGCTTGAACGGCAACTGGGGCACTACGCCCAGCCGCGGAACCACAGCCGCGTTGAAACGAGCAACGGAAGAGTTCGGTTCGCTGACATTCAATGAGGAAGTCCAGCGCGCCCGTCTGCCAAAAGATGTGTACCGCGCGCTGCGTCGCGCCGTTGCGCAGGGTGAGCCGCTCGAGGCATCGGTCGCCGACATCATCGCGAGCGCGCTGAAGGACTGGGCCATCGAGCACGGTGCGACGCATTACACGCACTGGTTCCAGCCGTTGACCGGGATCACGGCTGAAAAGCACGACTCGTTCCTCTCACCCGGCGCTGACGGCCGCGCTGTGGCGGAATTCAGCGGCAAGGAGCTCCGGCAGGGGGAGCCGGACGCCTCGAGCTTTCCCTCGGGCGGCATGCGCTCCACCTTCGAAGCGCGCGGCTACACGGCGTGGGATCCGACGAGCCCGCCCTGGCTGCTCATGACGGGTAGCGGGACGACGCTGGTCATTCCGACGGCGTTCGTGAGCTGGACAGGGGACGCGCTCGACGTCAAGACGCCGCTGCTGCGATCGATCGAGGCATTGTCGAAGCAGGCCGTTCGCATTCTGCGGCTCTTCGGGTCCAAGGCGCAGCGTGTGGGCACGACGTGCGGGCCCGAACAGGAGTATTTCCTCATCGACCGGCAGTTCTATTTCAACCGGCCGGACCTGATCAATGCCGGGCGCACGCTGTTCGGCGCGCGGCCGCCCAAAGGTCAGGAGATGGAGGATCACTACTTCGGCGCGATCCCCGACCGTGTCCTCGCATTCATGATGGAATGCGAGCGCGAGTTGTACAAGGTCGGCGTGCCCCTCAAGACGCGACACAACGAGGTGGCCCCCAGCCAGTACGAAGTCGCGCCGGTCTTCGAGAACGCCAACGTCGCCACCGATCATCAGATGATGACGATGGAGATGATGCGACGGATTGCGCCGAAGTACGGGCTCGCCTGCCTGATGCACGAGAAACCGTTCGCCGGTGTCAACGGCTCGGGGAAGCACTTGAACTGGAGCATGAGCGACGAGCTCGGGAACAACCTGCTGAACCCCGGCGAGACGCCGCACGACAACATTCAGTTCCTGGTCTTTTGCGCGGCCATGCTGCGCGCAGTCAACAAATTCCAGGGCCTGTTGCGCTTCAGCATCGCGAGCGCGGGCAACGATCATCGTCTCGGCGCGAACGAGGCGCCGCCCGCAATCCTGTCGATCTTTCTCGGCGACATGCTGACGGACATCTTCAACCAGATCGAGAAGGGCTCCGCCAAGTCGACGAAGAGCGGGGGCATCCTGGAAACCGGCGTGTCGGTGCTGCCGAAGTTGCCGCGCGATGCGGGAGATCGCAACCGCACGAGCCCGTTTGCGTTCACGGGCAACAAGTTCGAGTTCCGTGCAGTCTCGGCCAACCAGAGCATTGCCTTCCCGAACATCGCGCTGAACGTGGCCGCGACCGAGGCGCTCGACTACATCGCGACCGAGCTCGAGAACGGCGTCAAGGAAGGCAAGAAGCTGTCGGTGGCCGTCAAGGCGCTGCTGACGAAGATGATCAAGGA
>JAIVJE010000572.1 GCA_020200195.1 Acidobacteriota bacterium
CCATCAGACCGCCCGGCTGAGATTGCGGTAGGGCGTCCTACGGATGTCGTCGGTGATTTTCTTCAACACGTGAAAGAGATCGCCGTCCGCCGGCTTGAACGCTGCGCCGTCAATGACCAGAGGCGCTCCCACGACGACCAGCGGCGCCCCGCGCGAGGGACATTCGATCGCCTGCTGAATAGACAGGCCGCCGACGGCCTGCACCGGAATGCTGACGGCGCGCACCACGCCGTCGAGCTCGTCGAGGGGGCTCAAGCCGCGGATCATCCCTCGCTCGTCGAAGCCGATGTGATGGACGATGAAGTCAACGCCGAGGCGCTCCATCCACACGGCACACGCCACGCGGTCGTCCGCCCCGAGGTTGTCCCCCATCACCTTCACGCCGAAGTCGCGGCCTGCGTCGACGACGCGGCGGATCGTCGCCTCGTGTGCGCGCCCCATGACGACAACGAGATCCGCGCCGGCCTTCGCCATCATCTCCGCCTCGAGATATCCCCCGTCCATTGTCTTCAGGTCGGCAACGATCGGGTGATCGGGAAACCGCGCGCGCAGCGCCTCGACCGCGCGAAGCCCTTCGGCGAGCAGCAACGGTGTTCCCGCCTCGAGCCAGTCGACGCCGGCAGCCACCGCGATGGCTGCCGTCTCGAGCGCCTCGTCCAGCGATGTCAAATCCAGGGAGAGTTGGACGATGGGGAATTTCAGATTGTCGAACACCGCACCCCTGCGGAGAAGCTCTCTTCGTGTCATCGGCTGTATGGCGCGATCGCTGCTCATGTCGCATGACTCCGGGGATCTGCAAGGGTGTGGATCGAACGGCTGAGACGGTGGATCATATCGCATGCCCAGACTGATCGAGCAGCCCACCATCATCCAGAGCGCGGGTACCAAACCGAAGCGCATCGAGGAGTACGCCGGCCGCGTGAACTCCGGTCACGGTGCCGTCAGCATCGCGCGCATGCGTTCGCCCGCGGGGTGGCAGGAACCCGGCCAGCGGCCGGAGTTCGAGGAGATCACGCTCGTGCTGTCGGGGACGCTGCGAGTGGAATACGAAGGGGGCGTGCTCGACGTGAACGGAGGCCAGGCCATCGTCGCGGCGCCAGGGGAATGGATACGGTACAGCACGCCACACGGCGCCGAGTACGTCGCCGTATGCCTCCCGGCGTTCTCACCCGCGACCGTGCATCGAGATGAATGACGGCGTCAGAAGCGGATGAAGTAACGCAGGAGCGAGAAGCGCTTCCCACAGGAAGTACAACCTGATGTCCCTCGAGATCAACACCCAGGCCAGCAGCGACACCGTCAACGCGAGGAAAATCGAAAACGCCGGCGAGATGCCTGGTGCCGCAATGCCTCCGACGAACCACGGAAGGAATACACCCAGCACGACGACGCAGAGAACGTCCAGTAAAAAGCTCCTGCTCGCGCTGATCGCGCTCCTGGTGCTGAAGGGCGCAGCAGACGCCCAGCCGTGCCCCGCCTTTCGCGTCCGAAACTCCGAGGGCAACTACATCATTCCTGGAGTGAAGGGTGATATCCCCTACTCTGGCGACCTCGCGCTCGATGCGTTCGTGCAACCAGACGGCACTCGCCGGCCGACAATCGTCGTCGTTCACGGCGGCGGATGGTCGTCTGGCAGCCGCATCGCCCACGTCGGGCAGATCCTCGAACTGCTGACTCGTGCCGGATACAACTGGGTGTCTGTTGACTATCGCCTCGGAGGGCTCGCCCGGCACCCGGAGGCGCTGGTCGATCTTCGTGCGGCGCTGCGG
>JAIVJE010000282.1 GCA_020200195.1 Acidobacteriota bacterium
GTCCAGGGCCACCAGCGCCCCGACCGTGCGGCCGCGGCAGTGCAGGGGAAACGCGACGGTTGCCGCCGCCGCGCCATCCGCGCCGGCAATCCGGCGATCCGCGCCGATGTCGCCGGAGCAGAACACCTCTCCGGTCCGAATCACCCACCCGCCAACGGCACGAGCCGCCGCGTCGATCGGCTCCGTCAGCCCGCGGGCAGCCATCAGGCGCGCGGTGCCGGTGCCGTCCACGGCCACTACCAGCCACGCGGGGACGGGCACCCATTCGGCGGCCCGGACGAGGATCGCGTCCGCCACGCGCTCCGGTTCCAGGCTCGCGCTGACCGCTCTAATCATTTCGGCAAGAACGTCGGCGCGCGCTAGCGTCCGGCGCAACGGCGCCTGTAGACGCCGAATTCTGCCCGCGAGGTCCCCGCGGCCCCCCGACAGACCTTTTCTGCTCGATGGACGTCGGGCGCGGGGCTGCCGACCAGTCCGGGTCAATCGGCTCTGCGTCCCATTGGAATGGCGAATCGCTCTAAGTCCTTCTATTCGCTTTAAATATACCACATCAGCCTGGCCGGGCCGGGTGCCGCGGGTCCCCCGGACGGGGTCGCTTCGTGGCATAATTGGCGTTTTCTGCCCTCCGATTCGCTCGCTGAAAAGGCTGCCGACCATGACCATGCTCGACCGGATGCGCCGTCACAAGAACTGGCTCAAGTGGAGCCTGTTCATTGTGGTGGTGGCGTTTGTGTTCCTCTATATCCCTGATTTTCTGCGAGATCCGCAGGCGGCCGGCGCCAACGACGTCGTCGCCAGCGTCGAGGGGCGTGAAATCACCGTTTCGCGGTTCCGGCGCATGTACCAGCAGCAGATGCAGGCATACCGGTCGGCATACGGCGCCAACATGGACGAAAAGCTGCTCAAACAGCTCGGCATCGACCAACGGATCGTCCAGCAGATGATCGAGGAAGAAGCGGCGCTGGCCGAGGCGAAACGGCTCGGGATTTCCGCGAGCGATGTGGAAGTGCGTGAGCGGATTCTGGCGTTGCCGGCATTTCAGGAAAACGGCCAGTTCATCGGCGATCAGCGGTACCGGCAACTGCTGCAGATGCAGAACCCGCCCATGCGCCCGGCCGATTTCGAGGACCAGGTCCGCCGCGGCATCACTGTGGAGAAGCTGAACGGCGCGTTGACCGACTGGATCACTGTTGGAGACGGCGAGCTGGACGCGGAATTCCGACGGCGGAACGAGAAAGTCAAGCTGGCCGTCATCAACTTCCCCGCCGACAAGTTCCGCGACGCCGCTGCCGCGACCGATGCGGAAGTGGCCGCGCACTTCGAGCAGCACAAGGAACAGTACAGGCTGCCGGAGAAGCGGAAGGTTCGTTACGCACTGGTCGACGCCCAGGCGATGCGAGAGCGCGTGCAGATTCAGCCGCGCGACGTGCAGCGCTCCTACGAGGAGAACCAGCAGCAGTACTCCACTCCGGAGCAGGTACGCGCGAGCCACATCCTTCTGAAGACTGAAGGCAAAGACGAAGCGGTCGTGAAAAAGCAGGCCGAGGACCTGCTGGCCAAGGTCAAGGTCGGCGCTGACTTCGCGGCGCTGGCGACCAAGTTTTCGGAGGACGAAGCGAGCAGCAAAAAGGGTGGGGACCTCGATTTCTTTGGAAAGGGTCAGATGGTCCCGGAGTTCGAGAACGCCGCGTTCGCGATGGAACCAGGTCAGATCAGCGATCTGGTCAAGACGCAGTTCGGGTTTCACATCATCAAAACTGTGGAGAAGTCGCGGGCAAGCTGAAATCTCCCTCGGATCTGGACACGGTCGCGAAGCCGCGCGGCCTCACCGTAGGCGAGTCCGGATTCTTCGCGCGTGACGAACCGATCGCAGGGATCGGCATGGCTCCCGCGGTCGCGGAACGGGCCTTTGAGCTCAAGGAGAACGAGGTCAGCGACGCGATTCGCACGCCTCAGGGGTTTGCGTTCATCGTGGTGACCGGCACGCAGCCGGCCAAGGTGCCGACGCTCGACGAAGTGAAGGCGCGCGTCCGCGAAGACGTCCTCAAGACGAAAGCGGTCGACGTGGCGCGCCAGAAGGCGGCATCGCTCGCCGCACAGCTGAAGTCGTCGGATTTCGACGCGGCCGCAAAATCGGCTGGCCTCGAGGTGAAAACGACGGACCTCATCGCGCGCGGCGCGCCAATCGCCGAGGCTGGCGTGAGCCCCGCAGTGGACGCCATTGCCTTCACGCTGCCCGCAGGCGGCGTCAGCGATCCGATCGTCACCGATAACGGCGCCGTCGTGGTGAAGGTCCTGGAGAAGAAGGATGTGACGCCGGCCGAGGTCTCATCCGAACGCACCCAGCTGCGCGAGGAACTGCTGAACGAGCGGCGCAATCGCTTCTACGCGTCCTACATGGCGAAGGCGCGCGAGCGGATGAAAATCAACATCAACCGCCAGACCCTCGCGCAGGTGACAGCGTAGGTTTGACGTCAGCGGTCAGCTGTCAGCCGTTAGCTGTCAGCTTCGCTGATGGCTGACGGCTGACCGCTATCGAATGAACACGTTCGGCATGAGTGCCAGCGGTTCGTTGCGGCGGAAGACGCGCAGCGGCGCCGTCAACGCCTGGAGCGCGCGGGGATCGCGCAAGCCGAGGAGAGCGCCGAGCGTCGCAATGCGGTCGACTGTGCCAAACGGGTTGCTCACGATCTCGTAGGAAGACTTCCTCGGCGGATACACCACCAGTTCCACTTCGGCGTCCGGTGCGATCTTGGCCCGCTGTTTGGCGAGCGCGAGCGCGCGCTCCAGGCCGCCGAGCTCGTCGACCAGCCCGATCTGCTTCGCCTGCCGGCCGGTCCAGACTCTGCCCTGCGCGATCGCGTCGATCCGTTCCGGCGTCGTGTTGCGTCCCGCCGCCGCCTTTTCGACGAACGCATCGTAAGTGGCTTGCATCTGCTCCTGGACCTTGGCGCGTTCCTCGGGCGAAAACGGCCTCACCGGCGAATACAGTTCCGCGTATCGCCCTTCTGACACGCTCTCCAGGTTCATGCCGATTTTCTTGAGCGTCCCGTCGATGACGAACTTCACCATCACTACGCCGATCGAACCGGTCAGGGTTGCGGGCTCGGCAACAATCTGGTGCGCCGGCATCGCGATGTAGTAGCCGCCCGACGCCGCCACGTCCGACATCGACGCCACCACCGGCTTGACGTCGCGGGTGAGCATTACTTCCCGCCAGATCACGTCAGAGGCAATCGCCGACCCGCCGGGGCTGTCGATCCGTAACACGATCGCCTTGATGGATC
>JAIVJE010000336.1 GCA_020200195.1 Acidobacteriota bacterium
CTGAAAATCAAGCCGGGATGGGACCTGGAGGTCGTTGCCGCAGTCCGCCATCGTCATCCGGACATCGCGCTGTCGGTGGACGCCAATGCCGCGTACTCGCTCGAGGACCTCGGACATCTCAAGCAGTTGGATGCGTTCGACCTCCTCATGATCGAGCAACCGCTCGCGTACGACGATCTCCTGGATCATGCGCGGGCTTCACGTGTCGCTCCGGACGCCGCTCTGCCTGGACGAAAGCATTACGAGCGCCCGGCTGGCGCGGCAGGCGCTCGAGATTGGAAGCTGCCGCGTGATCAACGTCAAAGTGGGGCGTGCGCACAACGTCGCCCTGGCATCGCTCCCCGGCTTTACGCTCCCAGGCGATATCTCGGCCAGCTCGCGCTATTTTCGTCGCGACGTGATCGTCCCTGAGATTCTGGTGCGCCCGGACGGCACCGGCGACGTTCCGCAGTCGGCAGGGCTGGGATTCGAAATCGATCTCGACTACATCGCCGGCCGGACGGAGACGACAGAGACGATGGAACCGCAGCCGCGCTGACGGTTCAACGAGTGCAAACATTCGTCATGAAGTCTCGCGCCGATTCGACAGGCGGTCTTTGGCGCTCAGCCCAACGGCTACTTCTGACGTCGGGCCCCCGTCGAGGGGACCGGTTTGTCGTTCTCGTCCGGCTCCTCGAACCAGCGCGGCCCAGTTGTGTATTCCCGGTGGGTTTGCCGCAGCGCCGCGAGCGACCGTTTGGGCGCCAGGTGCGCGTATGCCGCGATGATCGCGTTCAACGCGGCCATCGGGGCGACATACGATCCGCTGATCGACGAGCTTTCGATCGACACCGTGATGTAGCGGTCGCAGTACCTCGCCAGCGGCGTGGTGGCGCCGTCGGTGATGCCGAACGTCGCGACGCCGCGCGCCCTCGCCCGCAACACCGCATCCACGGTCTCGCGCAGGCACTTCCTGAAGCTGATCGCGATCACCAGATCCCTCTTGGTCAGAAACCGCACTCCGTGCAGCAGGCTGCCCGCGCTGCCCACCGGCGCCTCCGCGTCGGATCCCAGCGCCCTCAGGGCGTAGGCCAGGAACCAGGACAAGGAGGCGGCGAGATCAACGCCGACCACGACGAGGCGCCGCGACCGGTGGATCTGCCGCGCCAGCGAGAGGACCTGACCGATCTGCAGACTGGAGCGCAGCGTTCGCACACGTTCGACGTCCTCCTCGAGGCTCTGCCGCACGTGGTCCGTTGGACTCCGGCCCTCCCGCGCGTGCGCCTGCATCACCGTGTACGGACTGATCCTCCCGACGAAGTGCTCGCGGAGGTCGGCGGCGAAGTCCGCAAAGCGTGAGTAGCCCAACGCCTGCGCGGTCCGGATGATCGTCGCGGGATCCACACGGAGGCGCTCGGCCAGCGCGCGGGACGAGAGGTGAAACGTCTGATCGGCGCTCTCGAGGATGATCTGGACGAGGCGCCGCCGCCGCTTGTTCAGATGCCGCTCGCGGCTCACCAGACGGGATTCGAGCGAGGACTCGGTCGTCATAGCCCCTGGATTATGGCGCACCTCCCTCAGGAACGTGGCATCTCGATCTTCAGCGCGACGAACGGGCTCCCCTGACGGAGGACCAGTCTGATGAAACACTATCGAGCCGACGTGGTGGGGAGCATGCTCCGGCCGGATTATCTGTTGCACGCCCGCGAGCAGTTTGCCTCGGGAAGTCTGGCCGACGCCGAGCTCAAGCGGATCGAGGACCGCGCCGTGGACGAGTGCGTCGCCATCCAGGAGCGGGCCGGTGTCGATGTCCTGACCGATGGCGAGATGCGCCGCCACGTCTTCGCCAGCCAATTGGCGCAAGCGTGCGAAGGCTTCGCCTCGATCCCCAGCAATCAAGTGGATTGGTTCACGCTCGATGGCCGGGTTGAAACCAGCCCCGTCACCGTCGGCCTGGTGGGCAAGCTCCGGCGCAAACGGCATCTCTCCTCGGAAGAGTTCGTCTACCTGCGCGCCAAAACCGCGCGCCCGACGAAGATGACCATTCCCAGCCCGACGATGTATGCCTACTACTGGGTGCCCGGCGTCTCGAACGCGGCGTATCCTTCGCCCGAGG
This sequence comes from Acidobacteriota bacterium, assembly GCA_020200195.1. Lineage (GTDB taxonomy): Bacteria > Acidobacteriota > Vicinamibacteria > Vicinamibacterales > 2-12-FULL-66-21 > JAIVJE01. The sequence goes on from JAIVJE010000336.1 coordinate 2,096, forward strand.
CTTACCTGGCCGATGTGACCGGGATTCTCAAAGACGAAGTGACGGAACTGGGACGGCTCGGCGCGGAGTACATCCAGATTGACGCGCCGGAGTTCGGGATGTTGATCGACGAGCATCAGCGGGCGTGGTTTGCGCGAAAAGGCTTCGACCCTGACCGGATGCTGCACGACGGCGTCGAGATGATCAACGCGATCATCGACGGCCATCCGGGGATCACCTTCGGCCTTCACATCTGCCGTGGCAACGATGCGAACCGGTATATGGCTAAAGGCGGCTATTCGCGCATCGCCGTGCAGATCTTCCCGCGGACACACGCGCAGCGGCTGCTGCTCGAGTACGATGACGAACGCTCCGGCGATTTCGCGCCGCTCGCGTCGGTGCCGGAAGATAAGGTAGTGGTCCTCGGCCTGATTTCCACCAAGACGCCGCGCGAAGAGTCGGCGGCAGAGTTGCGCGCGAGGATCAAGGAAGCCGGGGCCTACATACCCCTGGATCGCCTTGCGCTCAGCCCGCAATGCGGTTTCGCGTCGGTGGCCAAGGGCAACGCCATCGGGTTTGAGACCCAGGAAAACAAACTGCGGCTGGTCGCCACTGTTGCTCGCCAGATATGGAATGACTAGAGATCGTTGGCGGCATAGTCGCCGCCCACAGGAGAACCTAGGGCATGTGCGTTACGCCTGCTCGTCATGCTCCCGCTGGCGACTGTTTTGTGTTGGCCTCATCCGGCCGCGAAGTCCGCCGCCGCGCCCGCGTCAATCGGGTTTGCGCAGTCTCAATCTGCTCCTCAGCCCTCTCCCGGGCCAGACCGGGCGTGGTGGGCCGACTCTCAGCCGGACGGTGTTTCAGCACCGCGGTATGCCGGGGTCACGCACGTCCCGCTTCATCACCATGCGCGATGGAGTGCGACTGGCGGCGGACATTCACCTCCCGCTTGGGCTCGAGCCCTCCACGCGCCTGCCGGCGATCCTGGAGCAGACGCGCTACCACCGCTCGATAGAACCGCGCCCCGAATTCCGCGAGGCGTTGGGGAAGCCGTCGAAGAAGTTCGTCGAGTTCGTCACGCGCGGTTATGCCTACGTGGTGGTGGATGTGCGTGGCACCGGCGCCTCGTTCGGCAGCCGGCGGATGGAGCTGATGCCGGAGGAGGTACGCGATGGGAAGGAGGTGGTGGACTGGATCATCAAGCAGACCTGGTCCGACGGCAAGGTCGGCGCGACAGGCGTTTCGTATGTCGGCACGACGGCGGAGCTGCTCCTGGTCAACACCCACCCGGCGGTCACGGCTGTCGCGCCGCAATTCTCCCTCTTTGACAGCTACACCGACATCGTCTTTCCCGGCGGCGTGCATATGACGTGGTTCACCAGAGTCTGGGGCCAAGCGGTCTACAACATGGACAGAAACCTGTTCACCGAGCAAGCGCGGGAGCGGGTCATCGGCATCCGTCCGGTGGATGAAGACGCGGACCGCCGGCTGCTGGTCGAGGCGATCAGCGCGCACGCTCCCAATGCTGACGTGCACAAGGAGATCTCCGCGATCACGTTCCGCGACGACCGCGGCCCTTCCGGGTGGACGTTCGACGAGATCAGCCCGCATGCGTACGTGCCGAAGCTGAAGGCGTCGGGCGCGGCCATCTACAGTTACAGCCGCTGGTACGACGGGGCGTACGCGCCTTCGGCGATTACGCGATTCCTGACGGTTCGCAACCGGGGCAGCCGACTGGTGATCGGACCGTGGAGTCACGGCGGCACCTTTTATCTCAGCCCATCGTCGGGGTCGCGGAGGTCAAGCTTCGACCACACGCAGGAACTGCGGCCGATTCCTGGATCCGCAGGTGCGCGCTGCCTGGTCGGCGCTGGCGTGTGTGCACTGGGACCTGGAAGTCACGCCAGCGCGCTGGTATCGAAGGAACGATCGCGGGGCGAGTGGCGGCGACTGACTGAAACCAGCGGGAACCCGACAGGTTCTCCTCGCGAGTCGTGCGCAGCGCGGCCAGCGAGCGTTTCGGGCTCAGATGGGCGCAGGCGACGAGGATGCCGTTGAGCGCCGCGCGCCTGGCTCACAGCCATCGGGTGCCGGCGTTCGGCATTAACAGACAGCGGCGACGGACCCCTCGGCAGGCATTGCGATCGGTATCTGTCGGTGTCGATAGAGAGCTCCTCGATCCCCCCCATGGCGGCGCGTCGTCGCCGCCCGTTCAGACGCCGGTGCGCATGCCGGATTCGTAGTTTCGAGAGGGGATTGCAACATGTACTGCATTACCTGCATGACGCGTCTCGAGGGCACGGTGTTCGTCCCACCCGAAAAAGCTTCCTGCGCCCGACGCGAGCGTGCCGGCGAACCAAAAAACCGTTCGAGGCGATACGGCGTACGGTTTCAGGCCTCAACCGACGTGCCGTCTGGCTGACGCTCTCATCTAATATTCTCCAAGGGGCGGGCCGCGCGCCGAGGAGGACGCCGCAGGGCCTGGCGGAAATCAGCCGGCACGGATTTCGTAAGGCACGCCTTCGTCACAATACCTTTACTCTGTGCATCACTTGATGCATCATGCGCGCTGTGGAACACCATGCTAGGAGGTGCGCCAGATGAGACCGATCGCGTTGCGCCTTGTCGTCAGTCTATTATCATTGCTGCTTGCCGCGCCGCTCGCGGCGCAGACAGCGACGACGGCGTCGATGTCCGGCCGCGTCACGGACGCCCAGGGAGCCGTGATCCCCGGCGCGACCGTCAAGCTCACCGACCGGTCGACCGCCCAGGCGCGCACCGCGGTCAGCGACTCGCAGGGCCGCTACGCGTTCTTCACGCTGCCTCCCGGCGTCTACGACCTGTCTGTGACGCTCGTCGGCTTCAAGACGGCCACGGTTGCCGGGCTCATCATCGAGGCCACCAGGCCCGCCGTGCAGAACGTGGGTCTGACGCTGGGCGGTATCACCGAAGAAGTGACCGTGAACGCGACTTCCGAGACGCTCGTCATCAAGCGCGACTCGAGCGTCGGCAATACGATCGAGCGCCAGCGCCTCATGCTGCTGCCGAACCTGACGCGTGATGCCGCAAGCCTGCTCGCGCTCCAACCAGGCGTCTCGTCGACCGGTTTCGTGACCGGCGCGCGGCAGGACCAGACCACGTATGCGATCGATGGCATCGACATCTCCGACAACGTGATCGGTGCGACGTTCCGGACCGCCGTGCCGACGCCGGCCGAGTCGGTCGAGGAGTTCCGGATGACGGTGGCCAACCCCAACGCGACCTTCGGCCGTTCGTCGGGCGCCCAGGTGTCGTTCGTCACCAGGCGCGGCACCAACAAGTTCGACGGCTCCGCCTATACCTATCTTCAGGACGACAAGTGGAATGCGACCCCCTGGCATACCAATCGCCTCGGCCAGCCAAAACCGCCGCTCGAAGACAGACGGTACGGCGGATCGTTGGGCGGCCCGCTCGTGAAGGGCAAGACCTTCTTCTTCGGGCTCTTCGAGGCCCGGCGGGATCGCGGGACGACGACCGTCACGCGACTCGTGCCGACCGCGACGCTCAAGCAGGGTATCCTCCAGTTCCGGGACGCCAGCGGTACGGTCCAGACGATCAACCCGCGTGATCTCGATCCCCGCGGGATCGGCGCCAACCCGCTGATCCTGCAGATGCTCTCGCTCTATCCCGAGCCGAACAACCTCACCGCGGCCGGCGCCGACGGGTTGAACACGGGCGGCTTCACGTTCGACGTCGCCACGCCGATTGACGACAATCAGGGGATCTTCAGACTCGACCACACGTTCAATTCGAACTGGCGTCTCGACAGCTCGGTCAACGTCTCGGACCGCAAGACGCTCAACGCGGCTCAAACCGACATCGTCAACCGTGTCGCGACGTATAACGTCCCGACGAAGGGGCGGGCGGTGTCGGTGGGCCTTCTCGGTGTTCTCAGGTCGAACCTGACCAACGAGTTCCGCGTGGGCTACGTGAAGGACGATCGGGGCGCGATCCCCATTGACCCCGCGCCCCAGGTGCCGGGCCTCAACATCGCGATCGATCTCGCGGGGGCGAACCTGAGTGAACCGATCGACGTCGGCACTCAGAACGCGCGGAAGCAGTTGTTCCCTCTACAGACATACCAGATCATCGACAACCTGACGTGGCTCAAGGGCAGTCACTCGGTCCAGAGCGGATTCAACTTCCGCCTGATGCACGAAGAGGACTTCCGCAACGACAAGGTCGTCGGATCGCTCAGCGTCCCGGTGGCGCAGGTTGGCTCTGCGCAGTTCAACCTGGTGCCGGCCGCCCAGCGCCCAGGCTTCATTGCCGCGACCGACGTGGCGCGGTACGACGCCCTCTACGCGGCCCTTCTCGGGCAGGTCGATTCGTCCGCCTACCTCGCCACCCGCGACGGCAGTCTGCAGCCGAATCCGATCGGCACCGGTCTGATCAGCCAATCGGACCTGAATGCGTATGAGTTCTACGCGGCCGACACCTGGCAGGTGAAACCGACCTTCACCGTGAACTACGGCGTCACGTACAACTGGCAGACGCCGCCGACAGAAAAGGACGGCCGCCAGACCCTTCTGACGTTCCATGACACGGGCGAGTTGGTCAGTGCCCAGCAGTACCTGGCTGACAAGCGCGCCGCGGCCGAACGGGGCGAGATCTACAATCCGACGCTCGCGTACGTACCGATCCGGGAGTCCGGACGGACGCACGCCTTCGACACCGACTACACGAACGTCTCACCGCGCGTCTCGGCGGCCTGGACGCCCTCGTTCACCAAAGGCTGGGCGAATCGGCTCTTCGGCGACGGGAAGACCGTCATTCGCGGCGGCTACTCGCTGCTCTACGACCGCAGCACCACAGTCCAGACGATCACGATCCCGACGCTCGGCGTCGGCTTCGCGCAGACGCTTTCGGTCAACGCCCCGCAGAGAGGCCCCGGCGACCCGTTCCGCGTCGGTGACGGACCTATTCCCCTGGCGGTGAATCGTGCCCGCGCTGGGATTCGGCGAGCTGCTGTCGTTTGTCGTCGATCCGGGCATCACGGTCCCGCGCAGCCACACAGCCAATCTCACGCTGCAGCGCGAGCTTCCCGGCAACATGGTCGTCGAGCTGGGCTACATCGGACGCTACGGACGGAACCTGTATCAGAGCGTGAATCTGAACCAGGTGCCCTACATGTTCAAGGATCCTGCGTCGGGGCAGACCTTCGCGCAGGCATTCGACGCCGTGGCCGCCGAACTGCGTGCGAACCCCGGCGGCGCTGCGAGCGTCACTCCCCAGCCGTGGTTCGAGAACCTGCTGCCCGCCCTGGGCCCGGCCGGTGCGAGGACGCGGGCGCTCGCTGCGAGCAACACCGCAAACATTATCAACGGCAACTTGAGCAACCTGTTCCTGTTCGGCATGGATTTCTTCGCGGCGAAGTCGTTCAACAACCTGCAGGTGCTCGAGCTGTTCATGCGGACCTCGCTGGGCCGGTCGAACTACAACGGCTTTTTCACGACGGTTCGCAAGCGCTTCTCGGGCGGACTCGCCTTCGACGCCAACTACACCTGGTCGAAATCGCTCGATCAGGTCGGTGCCGTGCAGAACAGCGCCGGACTTCTGCCGAACTCCTTCGATGCCGACTCCGAGTACGGGCCGTCGTTTGACGACGTCACGCACATTTTCAACAGCAACTGGGTGTATGAGCTGCCGTTCCACCGGAACCGTCTGTGGGGTGGATGGTTCACGTCGGGCATCTTCCGGGCCCAGAGCGGCTTCCCGCTCTCGATCATTCAGGGATTCCAGGTTTGGGGCGGAAGCGCCTTGCTCGGCATCGGGTCGGGCGCTATTCCGACGGGCACTATCCCGGACGCCGAGGTCAACGGGGGCGTCGTGGGATCCGGCGGGATCGGCACATCCGGCGATCCGGCGCGGAACGGAACCGGACTGAACATCTTCCGCGATCCCCAGAGCGTCTTCAACGGCGTCCGCCGGTTGGAGCTCGCCAACGACACGCGAACAGGACGTGGCGTGTTCCGCGGCTTCGGGTTGTCCGCACTCTTTCCTGTGAGCACTACAATGAACATCAGAACCACGCACCCCTCGCCATGGCGAACGCTTCGATATGCCGCCCTGATCGGCCTCCTGGCTGGCTCTGCCGCGTTTGAGTCTCGCCCCGTTTCGGCTCAGACGCCCGACATCGCCGGCCGGTGGGAGGGGGCCGTACAACTTCCCGGCACCGAGCTGAAGATCCAGGTGGAATTGTCGCGCGCAGCAAGCGCGTGGAGCGGCACGATCGATATCCCCGCGCAGGGCGCACGCGGCCTGGCGCTCGGCGACGTGATTGTGCAGGGGACGGCGCTGTCGTTCACGTTGCCCGGCGTCCCAGGCACGCCGGCGTTCAAGGGAACGCTCGCGCCCGACGGCGCATCTATCTCCGGCACCTTCACGCAGGCCGGGCAGACCTTCCCGTTCAAGCTGCAGCGAAAGGCGGATCCGTCGGCCAGCGCGGCTTCCTCACTCGCGGGGTTCGACGAGTTCGTGCAATCCGCGATGAAGAGCTGGAACGTACCCGGCCTGGCCGTCGCCATCGTCAAGGACGGAACAGTGGTGATGGCGAGAGGGTACGGCCTTCGAAACATCCAGGCCAACCTGCCCGTCACGCCCGACACGATTTTCGCGATCGGCTCGTCGACCAAGGCCTTCACGACGATGGCGATGGGGATGCTGGTGGAGGAGGGCAAGCTCGCGTGGGACGAACCGGTCACGAAGTACCTTCCAAAGTTCGCGTTGAAGGACGAGGTTGCGGGGAAGCGGATGACACCGCGCGACCTTGTCACGCACCGCTCCGGTCTGCCGCGGCACGACCTGGTCTGGTACAACGCCAAACTCTCGAGGCCGGAGCTCGTCGCAAGTCTGCCGTACTTGGAGCCGAATGAGGATTTTCGTGAGAAGTTCCAGTACCAGAACCTGATGTTCCTGACGGCTGGGCACCTGACGGCGGAGGTTGCCGGCACGTCATGGGAAGACGTGATCCGCACCCGCATCCTGGACCCCGTCGGCATGAAGAACAGCAACTTTGCCGTGGGCGAGTCCCAGAAGGGACGCGATTTCGCGACTCCCTACACGTTCAGCGAAAAGAAAGCTCTCGATATTCCCTTTCGCGTCATAGACGCCATGGGGCCCGCCGGTTCGATCAATTCGAGTGTCAACGACATGGCGAAGTGGCTGCAACTGAACCTGGGCGGCGGCGCGATCGGCGGAAAGCGGATCGTAGCGGCGCGGCAGGTCCAGGACATGCACCGGCCGCAGATGGTCATCCAGACCTTCCCCGGCCTCTTCGAGGACCCGGAGGTCCAGCAGCCTTCGTACGGACTGGGCTGGATCATCGAGTCGTACCGTGGGAAGAAACGTGTGCACCATGGCGGCGCGATCGACGGCTTCATCGCGCAGGTGTCGATGCTGCCCGATGACGGCATCGGCGTCGTCGTGCTCTCGAATCTCGGTGGGAATCCGCTCCCCGATATCATCGCCCGTCACGCGTCGGATCGGCTGCTGGGTCTCGAGCCGATCGACTGGAACGGACGGTCCCTCAAACGGCGCGACGTCGGTGAGAAGGCGTCGGCCAGCGCGAAGAAGGCGGCCGGCGAGGAACGGAAGACCGGCACGAAGCCGGCGCACACGCTCGGCGAATATGCGGGCGAGTACGTTCACCCCGCGTACGGGTCGGTGACGGTCGCGCGCGCGGGCGAAGGCCTCACGGCCCGTTTCCACGACCTGCCGATGCGGTTGACCCACTGGCACTTCGAAACGTTCCGCGCGGACGTCGAGGAGAAGAGCCTCTCCGAGCTGAAGCTCTTTTTTCAGTTCCTTACCGACGCGCAGGGAGAGGTCGATCGCCTGACCGTGCCGCTCGAGCCCTCGGTCCAGCCGATCACCTTCAAGAAACTGCCGCCGGCTCGCTTGACCGACGCAGGCTTTCTGCGTCAGCTCGCCGGCGAGTACGCGATGGCGGACAACCCGGCGTTCAAGATGGCGGTGACGCTGAACGGCTCGACTCTGAGTCTGTCCCTTCCAGGGCAGCCGCCGCTCGAGCTCGAGCCTGCCCACGGCACGACGTTCAACGTGAAAGGTCTGAGCGGATTCAACGCGCGTTTCGTCGTCGAAACGGGCAAGCCGCCACTATTGAAGCTGATCCAGCCAAATGGCGTGTTCACGCTGGCGAGGGTTTCGAGCTAGCGTGCGGAAACAGATGGGAAAGCCGGGTGGCGCCATGCCGACTCGACGGGAGGCACTCACCGCCCTCGCGAGCGCCGGCATCGCCGCGTTCGGCGCGCCGCTGATCAACCGCGGGCGCCACCGTCTGCTCGGCGCGGGCCAGCGCGAGTACTCCACACGCGCGGTCGACCTGGTCCGACGAGCCACGGTCATCGACATGCTCAGCCCGCTCACGCTGGATTTCCCGAAGTTCGGCCGCTGGATGTCGGATCCCGACGCATTCACCGCAGCGGATCTCGAACCGTTCCGGACGTCGGGCATCCACGTCTTTCACGTCGCGGTGGGGACGGGCGGCCCGAACGCCTACGTGCAGAACCTGGAGTTCTTCACCGCCTGGAACTCGTTCCTCGCCAATCAGGACCAGGCCTTCCTGCGGATCGACAGCGCCGCCGATCTGGATCGCGTGAAAGCGTCCGGCCGTATCGGCGTGCTGCTCGGGATCCAGAACGCCGAGCATTTCCGCTCGGTCAATGACGTGGACACGTTCTACGCGGCCGGGCAGCGTGTGTCGCAGCTCACCTACAACACACGGAATCTGATCGGCAACGGCTCCACCGAGCGCCGTGACGAGGGTCTGTCCGACTTCGGCGTCGCCATCGTCGAGCGGATGAACAGGACCGGCATGACGGTGGACGTCTCGCACTGCGGCGACCGAACGACGCTCGACGCGTTCGAGGCGAGCCGGCGTCCGGTCCTCATCACCCACTCCAACTGCAGGGCGCTCGTGCCCGGGCACCCTCGATGCAAGACCGACGAGGCCATTCGCACGATGGCTGCGAAGGGGGGCGTCATGGGCATCACGGGCGTCCGCATGTTCGTGCGCGGCGAGGAGCCGACGACCATCGAGCACTTCATCGATCACATCGACCACGTCGCCCGGCTGACGTCGATCGAGCACGTGGGCATCGGAAGCGACATGGACCTGTACGGCTACGACGCGATGAAGCCCGAGGAGAACAAGCGCCTGCGCGAGGGGTACAAGGGCAGCTACGGCTTCCGCGAGAAGATCGACATCGAAGGGCTCGATCATCCGCAGCGGATGTTCGACGTGGCCGAGGCGCTGATTCGCAGGAAGTACAAAGACACCGATATCGAGCTGGTTCTCGGCGGCAACTTCAAACGCGTGCTGGCCGAGATCTGGAAGCGGGAGCCGGCGCCTGCTAGCGTCAGAGGAGCGTGACGGAGGGGACGGCGGTGACGGTATGAAACACCGATTCTCCGTTGCCTCCGTCTCCTCCGGACAGTTCACGATCGCTGCCCTGACTTCGACCTCCACACCAGATATGCCGGGGCGCCAAGGAGCACGACCGCCAGGCCCAGCGACGCCCGCCCGGGC
>JAIVJE010000043.1:0-7055 GCA_020200195.1 Acidobacteriota bacterium
CGCATACCATCGCGGGGTTGATCGACGCCCGCCGCGCGCTGACGCACCCGAGCTGCAGCTTCGCACCGTTCACCAGCAGCGAGGGGGGCTTCCTGCTGCGAGGGTTCTACGCTCGTCAGATGGCGGGGACGCGCGTGCTCCTGGCCGACGACGTGCGCAATACGGGGAAGACGTTTCAGCGGTGTGCAGAGCTGGTGCAGGAGGCAGGCGGTACCGTGATTGCGACGGTCGAAATCTGCGATCGCATGGAAGCGGTGGTGGACCTCGGCGTGCCCAACCACGCGCTCGCCGAGTACCCGTCGCCGGAGAACTACCCCGCCGCACACTGCCCGATGTGCGCTGTGGCGGAACCGATCATGAGCTTCTGAGAACCGCCTGTGAAGCCGCTCGGCGCCTCGCTCGAGGCGCTGTATCACGACTACAACCGCGGGGATTCGGCAGCCGATCCGGTTCACCGTGTCCGGCCGTTTGCCGACCCGGCGGACCGGGAAGTCGCCGGGTTCTGTGCAGCCGCCCTGGCGTTCGGGCGAGTGGCGAGCGTGCTCAGTTCGATCGACCGGCTGCTGGCGATCATGGGAGATCGGCCGGCGGTCTTCGTCCGCGGCTTCGACCCGCGCGACCCGCATCCGGAGCTGCGCGCGATGGTCCATCGATGGACGCGCGGGACGGATCTCGCCGCGCTGCTGTGGATCCTCCGCCAGATGCTGGAACGGAGCGGGTCAATCGAGGGGTTCTTCGTGGAAGGCCTGGCCGCCGACGCGACGGATATCGGTCCCGCACTCGACAGCTTCTCGACCCGCGCCCAGGCGCTCGACATGCGGCGCGCGTACGGCCGCGTGCCGAAGCGGCCGGGCGTGTGCTACTTCTTTCCGCGGCCGTCGGCGGGCAGCGCGTGCAAGCGCCTGAACCTGTTTCTGCGGTGGATGGTGCGCCGCGACGAAGTGGATCTCGGCGTGTGGACGCGTGTCTCACCCGCGCAGCTGATTGTGCCGCTCGACACGCACGTGATCAGGCTCGGCCGCTGTTTGCGCCTGACCCGATACACCAGCGCCGGCTGGCGCATGGCGGCTGACATCACGGCGTCGCTTCGGCGCCTCGACGCAACCGACCCGATCCGGTTCGATTTTTCCATCTGCCACATCGGCATGATGAGCGCGTGCGGTTTTCATAAACCGCAGGGAGACAGTCAATGTCCGCTGAAGGGTCTTTGTCATCCGCGGCCCCGCCGGCGCTCCGCCTGACCATCGCCGGCCGGGTGTGCGCAGTGGGCCTTGCGTCGCTGGTTGCCGGCTGCGCAGGCAATCGGGACGCACGCGACATCCGCGTCGAGGCATCACCGGATAACCAGCGCGTCGCGATCGTGCGCGTCTCGCCATGCGATCGTGGCTGGTGTGAAAGTTTGTGGGTGGGACCGTCAGCGCAGTCCGCCACGTTGCTGGCGTCGCTGGCGCGTGATGTGGAGCATTGCGAAGAGATTGCGTGGACTGCCGACGGGCAACGTGTCGGGTTCCTCATCGACGGATACCAGCTCCGCATCTACGACACGCAGACCAACGCGCCGGCCGGGCTCGTGACGCTGGTGCAGAAGGATGCGTCGCCCACCACCCGAGTTGCCCGTGGCGTGACGTTTTCGGAGAACGGCGCCGCGATCACGTTCGACGATTGTCCTCGTGAGAAGTCCGGCTGCAAACCTGGGCTGGTTGGCATCCGCTGACGCGAGCAAGTTAGCTACCGCGCCGACGCATAGTCTTCTTCCCGGTGGGGATGGAGCGCGACGCGCTGGTAGACGCGAAGCGTGTCCTGCACCATGCGCTCAGCGCTGAATCGCTTCCGCGCCCTGGCCAGCCCTGCCGCTCCCATCCGCTGCCGTAACGCCTCGTCATTCAGCAGCGACACGATCGCCTGCGCCATCGCCTGGTGATCGCGGGGCGGTACGAGGACACCGGTCTGCCCGTCGACGACCACCTCCGGAATGCCCCCCGTCCGGGTCGCCACAACGGGCTTGCCGCACGCCATTGCGTCGAGAAGCGATGTCCCGAGGCCCTCGGTCACCGAGCTCATGACGAACACGTCAAACGCCTTGTGCAGCGAGAGCACATCGGGCCGGAACCCCAGCAGCAGGGCGTGTTTTTCGAGGCGGTGATCCTTGATCTGCCGCTCGAGTGCCGGGCGGAGCTCCCCTTCACCCGCGATGATGAACCTCGCATCCGGCACCTGCCGGACCACCAGCGCAGCCGCCTCGATCAGGTGGCGCTGGCCCTTGTGCGGCACCAGCGCCGCGACGTTGCCGACCAGGGGCGCCTGGTGAGGCAGCCAGAACTCCTCGTGGAGTTTCGCCCGCGGGGCCGCCTCGGCCCGGCCGATGTCGATCCCTTCGTGCACCGTGACGGCGCGCGCCGGGGGCACGCCGTCGGCGATCAGCATCTGACGAATCGCATCGGACGCGCAGACGAAGCAGTCCACCTGCCGGTACTTCCACCGCGACAGCGAGGTGCCGCGGAGGTGAAAATCAACGCGCCGCGACGCGATGAGCGGCGGCTTTGCGAGCTGTGTACTCATTGACAGCGCCAGCGCGGCCATCGCCACACCGTGCGGGTCATGAGCGTGTACCACGTCCGGTTTGAGCTGCTTGATCGCGCGGGCCAGACGCCACGCCGCGCTGAGATCCATTTCGGTTTTGGGCGCGAGCGGAATCAGATCGAGCCCCTCTGCGGCGCGCTGGCGCAACTCCCCCGCCGCGTGCGCCACGAGCATGGCCCGGTGACCGATGGCGCGGAGCCCCATGACCGTCACGAGCACCTGGTTCTGGCCGCCCCGCCACGTGCGCGCGGTGTCGATGTGCAGTGAGAACATTCAGGAGCGCGCGGCCTGCTGCCGCTCCCAGAGCTTGACGTGTTTCAGGAAGACGTAATACGAGTTCAGCGCGGAAATCACGAACCCCGCGGCGCCGTCGCGGAACCCCCCCCGCAACGCGTAGTTGCGAAGAAAGGCGAGCGGCGGGTGCACCGCGGCCTGGAGCACGCTGGTGCGCCGGCCGTCCGCGCGCCATTGTTCCGCGGCGAGCGTGGTGTAGCGATCGATGGTCGCGAGGTGATGCGAGACATCACGGTACGCGTAGTGCTGCAGATCGTGGCGCAGATAGCCTGGCTGTCCGGTCAGCTCGATCGATTCGTGTACCGGGCGCGCGTTGAAGCGGCCGGCCCGGCGGTCGTACAGCCGCAGTTGGAAGTCCGGGTACCAATCGGTGCTGCGGATCCATCGCCCCAGATACCAGGTGACCCGTGGGACGCGGTACCCCGGAGCATCGGGCCCACGCCGCATCAGCTCCGTAATCTCCGTGGCGAGCTCCGGCGAGACCCGCTCGTCGGCGTCGAGCGACAGAATCCAATCGTTCGCAGCAATCTCCGCAGCGTAGTTTTTCTGCGCGCTGTACCCCGGCCACGCGCGTACGTCGACGCGCGTGGCGTGCTTGCGCGCAATCTCCACGGTGTCATCCGTACTGTGGGAATCGATGACGATGATCTCGTCCGCCCAGGAGACCGAGCGGAGCGCAGCGGCGATGTGCGCCGCTTCGTTCCGCGTGATGACCGTCACGGTCAACTTCACGCGGCGATTCTAGCAGGAGACAGGAGGCTACCTTCGATCTCCTATCGTAGCGGCACCGATTGCACCGCCTGGAAATCCACCAGCGACCGGTTGTAGTCGATGATGGCGTTGAGCTCTGCCTGCCGCTGCAGCGCGAGATCGCGCTGGGCCTGGAACAGACGGAACGTGTCCGACAGACCGACGGCCAGGCGCTTCTCTTCCGCTTCGAGCCTCCGCTCCGCCAGTTCACGCGCCTTACGGGTGGCTTCGACCCGCTTCAGGTCCGTGTTCACCTGCCGGCCGGCGTCCCGGACCGCGGTGGCCACCTGCAGCTCCAGGTCTCGGAGTGCCACCACTCCCTGCTGCCGCTGCAGCCGGCCCTGCGCGAGGATCGCGTCCGCCGTGCTCGTGCCGATCGGGTAGCTCACCTGCAGCGACAGGCTCCAGTTCCTGAACTCGTTGCCAAAGACATCGCGCAGCACATCGGCGAAGCTGCGCTGCGAGGAACCGATCGGGATCGGCGGTGCGCCGTCGACACCCCCCTGGCCGTAGTCGAACTGCGTTCCGCCGACGCCGGTCAAGCCATAGCGCGCCCGCAGATCGACCGCCGGGAGCTTCTGGTTCCGCGCGTACTTGATGTCGATGTCGGCGCTTTCGAGCTGCTTCTTGACCCGGCCCAGATCTGTGCGGTTCGCGAGCGCGTTCGCCACGGCGGCCTGCACGTCAATCGTCTGCGGCGTCAGCGTGGGCTGTTCCGCTGGTTCGAGCTTCGCGCTCCAGAAATCCGGCTGGGTCGGGTTCATGATCAGCGCGCGGAGCCGATCTTCGGCACCTTGAATCGCGCTCTCGCGCTGGATGACGTTCTCCTCGTTGCGTGCCACCTCGGCCTCGGCCTCGACGATGTCGATCGGGGCCATCGTGCCGACTTCGACGCGGCGTTTGTTGTTCCTGAGCGACTGCTGCGCCAGTTCCAGCGACTGCTGCGCGACCTGCAGACCGGTGATCGCCCCGACCAGATCGTAGTAGGCGCTTCGCACCGCCCGCGAGGTCTGTGTGACGCGCTCCTGCAGCTGCAGGTCCGCGATCTGGCGCGCGTTGCGGCTCTGCAGCAGCGCCTGCCGGAACCCGTCAATCGAGAAATTACGCAGCAACGGCTGATCGTACTGGGCGTTTAGGTCTGACCCGAGCGCCGGACTGAACACCACGCGCGGCGCGTCAGACGTCCCGCGCGAACCGCTCAGCGACAGCGAATAGAACCCGCCCCACGGGAGCTGCTGCTGGACGCCGGTGTTCGTAATGAAACTCGCGCTCGTCGTCACCGCCACACCGGTTGAGAGGAAATCCCGGGGCGGCGACGTGTTGGACGACCGGCTGGTCGTGGCGAACAGCAGCGGCTTGTAAGCCCCGAGCGCCCGTGTGATGCCAAGCGCCTGGATTTCGGGACTCAACCGCTCGGTCTGCAGGCCGAGATTGTTCTCGAGCGCCATCCGAACGGCCTCGTCCGATCCAATCCGCATGACCCCCGGTGCGGCGGGCTGTTGAGGGAGCGGCGGGACCGGCTGCTGAGTGACCGGTGGAGTCGCGGGGACTTGTTCGGAAGCGAACACCACGCGGTCGGAAGCGAACAGCGACACCGCCAGCGCGGCCGCAGCGGCGGGTTTCAGGCACGCCGATATTTGTTGCTCGAAGCGCATTGCAATTCTCCAGTTCGGTGTCGGAAAAGTCGGACGTCGCTTGCGATAGCAAGAACCGGGCGCAGTTCGTATGTCGTAGCTGGAAGGGGAGAAGGGGCCGTTTCGTCGATTGTATACTACGGCTCCGGACCCCCCTGCCATCCAAGGATTAGACGTCCATGCGCCGATTCAGTGTTGCACTCGCGCTGGCCCTGCTGAGTGTCCCGTCCGCCGCTCCCATCGCGCAGAAGGGCGGTGCTGTCCAGAAGCCGGGCAGGTTCGAGTTGACCGTCGACAGCATCATGCGCGGCCCGGACCTCGTCGGCTCTGCGCCGACCGGTCTGCGCTGGTCGGCCGACTCCCGTCAGTTGTATTTCGACTGGCGCAAGCCAGGCGAAGACGACTCGTCCAGTTATGCGGTCTCCCGTGATGGAGGACAGCCCCGCAAGCTCACCGATGATGAGACGAAGAATATTCCACCGTCGGGCGGGCGTTGGGACAAACCTCGCAAGCGGGTCCTTTTTGTAGACGCTGGGGACGTGATCCTGGTTGACGGCTCCGGCGCACGCCGTCAGATCACTCGTACCGCGGGGCCGGAATCGAGTCCGCGGTGGGCGCGGAACGACACGCACGTGACCTACGTACGCGACGGCAACCTGTTCATGGTTCCGATCGATACCGGCGCCGGCGCCCTCGTCACACAGCTCACTGACGTCGGCCCGAGGCGACCGGAGCCACGGCTGACCGACAGCCAGAAGTTCATCCGCGACGAGGAGGAAAAACTCATCGAGTACCTTCGCGAGAAGAAAGCGCAGAAGAAGAAGGCGGACGCGAAGGCTGAGAAGGACAAGTTGCCGGCGCTCGAGCTCCAGGAACGCCAGTCGGCGCTCGACTTGATGCTGTCCCCGGATGCCACGCACGTCTTCGTGGTCGTGGCGGAGCGGCCGGCCGGCGCGAAGAACACGGTGGTGCCCAACTATGTTACCGAGACGGGTTACACCGAAGATATCCCGGCCCGCTCGAACGTTGGCGACACACAGGAACGCCGGTTACTCGCGGTACTGAATCTGAAGACGAACAAGGCGGTGTGGGCCGACGGCAGCTTCGCCCCGCCGGTGCCGGACGCGGAAAAGCCCCCTCTACACAGGCGACAGGTCCGGACCAGAAGCCGGGCGCGAAGGCAGAGCGTGAAATCCGCTGGGCCATGCCGTCGGTATCCAGTGACGGCAAATTCGCGGTTGCCGTGGCGCGCTCGGCCGACAACAAGGACCGATGGTTCGTTTCGGTCGATCCCGACACCGGCAAGACGAAGGTCATCGACGTCCAGCATGACGATGCCTGGATCCGCGAAGCGGGTTTCGGGGGATCCGGCGTGGAGGTTCTGCCCGACAACCGGCGGGTGTGGTTCCTGTCCGAGCGCGACGGCTGGATGCACCTGTACACGCTCGACGTGGCCGCCGACGGTGCGCGTCCGAATCAGCTCATGACCGGGAAGTGGGAGATCACCGCGGCGGAGCTCGCGCGCGACGAGCGGAAGTTCTACATCACGAGCACCGAGGTCCATCCGGGCGAGCGGCACCTGTATACCCTGCCGATCGACGGGGGCCCACGCACGAAAGTGACGCTCATGAGCGGCTCCAACGAAGCGACGGTCTCACCAGACGAGTCCGTCCTCGGGCTGGTGTATTCGTACACCAACAAGCCGCCCGAACTGTACCTGATGCCGAATCAACCCGGCGCCGCGGCGAAGCAAATCACGACGACGCCGATCGAGGAGTGGCGCGGGTTCAATTGGAT
>JAIVJE010000043.1:7103-8136 GCA_020200195.1 Acidobacteriota bacterium
ATTTGCCGCCGGCGCCGCGCTTCGGCCGGTGACCGACTGGGCGCATTACAACCACGGGTATACGTCGAACATCCTCAACCTGCCGCACAAGGACGTGGAGGCATATCGCAAGAGCTCCCCGATTTACTTCGCGGAGGGGCTGAAAGGTGCCCTGCTCATCTGTCATGGCATGGTCGACACGAACGTCCACTTCCAGGATTCGGTGCGGCTTGCGCAGCGACTCATCGAATTGAGGAAGGAAAACTGGGAACTGGCAGCGTATCCCGTCGAAAATCACGGGTTCACCGAGGAGACGAGCTGGGCCGACGAGTACAAGCGGATTCTCAAACTGTTCGAGGAGAACCTGCGGGGGAACGCGGGCAAAGGGACCGAGTAAGTGGAACCCGGGGAGGTTCTCGACCTCTTTCGAAAGGCCGGCGCGCTGCTCGAAGGACACTTCCGGCTTTCCTCCGGCCTTCACAGCGCGCAATACCTGCAGAGCGCGCTAGTCCTCCAATATCCGGAGTTCGCCACGATGCTGGGCCAGGTGCTCGGAGACCGCACGCGGCACCTCGACGCAACAGTCGTACTGTCGCCGGCCCTCGGTGGCATCGTCGTCGGCCAGGAAGTAGGCCGGGCGCTGGGCGTGCGTGCCATTTTTGCTGAGCGACAGGATGGAACGCTGGTGCTGCGCCGTGGCTTCGCGTTGACGCCGGCCGATCGCGTCCTCGTCGTAGAGGACGTGATCACGACTGGCGGATCCACACGGGAGACCGCAGCTGTCGCCGAAGCGTGCGGCGCTCACGTGATCGGCGCCGCCGCGATAATCGACCGAGGCAGCACTCCCGCCCGGCTCAACCTGCCACTGCAGGCACTGGTGCAGCTCGACGTCCCCGCCTACACGCCCGACACGTGCCCGCTCTGCGCAGCGCAGGTTCCCGTGGTGAAACCGGGATCCAGGGCCTAGTGGCATACGGACCAAGGACCAAGGACCAAGGACTACACCGAAGCACCAAGGACTACTCCGAAGTCTTGACAGATGGCTATCCTGCGC
>JAIVJE010000337.1 GCA_020200195.1 Acidobacteriota bacterium
CGGCACGAAGGGCTGGATTGCATCCCAGACCTCGCGCACCCAGGCGATGTTCGGGGCGTTCTGGCTCGGGTTATTCCACAGCGAATAGAGTCCCATGTGAACGCCGGCGCGGTGCGGGTACGCGGTCGCGTCGGCAGCCACGCGGCTCGCAGCGCCGTGGATCGGAAAGAAGAGGATCGACAAGAGCGCCGAGGGCACGCGGCCGTACGCGTCTACTGCAGTTTGAATGAGGCCGTCGCTCACCTCGCTGACGAAGTCCGCCTTCCAGTAGTTCAGGAGATTGGGGGGCATTGCCTGGTCCAGCAGCGCCTGCTGACCCAGATACGGAATCGATCCCATGACGTCCAGGACGGGCGACCCGAATTGTTTGATGGGCGCGACCGCCTGCGTCTCGCGATCGAACTCGGCCCACCGCAATCCGGGTTCCGCGCGCGCCGTTCGCGCCACGGGGTCGACCGTGATCCCTTTCATGTCCGACAGGTCGATGACGACACCGCCGGTGCATGTGGCTCTGCCGGAGACGTTGTGGGCGCCGCCTCGGACGGCGATTGGCAGACGGTTGGCTCGCGCGAACGTCACCGCCGTGATGACGTCACCGGCGGTGCGGCAGCGCGCAATCAACGCGGGCCGCTTGTCGATCATGGCGTTCCAGACCCGTCGGGCCTCGTCGTACCCTGGGTCGTGCTCCGTAATCACCGTGCCGCGATGACGCTGTCGCAGCTCCTCAATCAATCCGTGATGGACTGGCAAACGCGGACCCTCCTGTCAAGTGCGCGGATCAGAGTATCAGCGTCCGGAAGGTCGGGGGAAGAGCCACAGACGTGCAATCAGGTCTTTGACGAACGAGGGCCACAACCGGTGGGTCAGAAGAGGCTACGCCGCGCAGTGTTCGATCACCTCCTCGATTTCGCTTTCAAGATTCTCGAGCCCATCAGCCTTGTCGACGACCCGCTCGAAGCCGCGTTCTGTCAAGCGACCGGCCAACGCGTGAAGCTGCCCCGTAAACGCGATCACCGGGATCCCTCGGGTCCGCTCTATACGCTTGAGGTACTTCACGGTTTCCACTCCGTCCATGCCCGGCATGTCGAGGTCCATGACGATGGCGTCGGGCTCACGGCTGGCGGCGAGGCGCACGCCGGTGAAGGGGTCGTTGGCCTGCAGAACCCGGAAGCCATTGGCCTCCAGCGACAGCCGCACGGCTGTCAGTATCTCGGCTGAATCATCGACCACTAACACGGTTTTCTGCTGACTCTCCTCGGTCACAGTGGCTATCATGCGGCCCCCTGCCGTCCTTAACGCAAGACAGCTGCCATTTCCCTCCGACTTGGGTGATGCGCGAAAAGCATGCATTCCTCCCCGGCGTTCGCGCGCGAGGCCTTCGAACTGTGCGTCACGCATGCGACACTGACCGCTTCAAGTGTTGGTTTTCGCACCTCAGCGTCGTGCTGTGACCAGGAAATAGCCCACTTTCTACCGGTTCACTTCCGAGCGCGGCGCTCAAAAGCGAGCCGCGGAGATTGTGGAGAACTCTGCTCGCTCAGCGGTTCTCGTCGAAGCCACCGACACGCTGCGGCTGGCTCGACGGTCAGCTGGCTTGTTGACCGTATTTGGCGGCGAGCGCGCGCCAGTTCTCGCGCAGTTCTGCGACGAAACGCTGGAACTCGGGATCGGCGCGCAGCGGATCCAGCAACGGATCGCGTGCGTACCAGGGATAGCACGGTAGACCGGTACGGGCGGCATCGCGCAGGAACTGTTTCGCACGGGTCGGATCGCCGAGCCCGGCGTAGGTGGCGCCGAGGCTGTAGGCGATGTGATGATCCATGGCCCCACTCGTGGCAAGGACATCCGCGAGCGCGCGGGCCTCGGCGTCCGCGTGGCGGGCCGCCAGCAGGCTCGCGAGAAGCGCCTGGGCGCGGCGATCCCCTGACGCGGTCCCGCGCGCCGCGCGCAGCAGGTCCTCGGCCCTCGTCGCGTCTCCCGTGTAGTAGTACGCCTGGGCGAGCAGGTAGTTGAAACCTATGCCGCCGCTCAGCCGCTGCACCTCCTCGAGTGGAGGAAAGGCCTCCGTGTACCGGCCCTGGAACAACGCCGTGACCCCTCGAATGCGCGGCGCGTCCAGCCGATTTGCCGGGTTCGCCTCGAGTCCGGCTCGGACCTCCTGCTCGACGAGATCGAACAGACCGAGGTGATAAAACGCGGCGGCACGGTAGAAGTGCGGTTGATCGAGACCCGGCTTGAGCTCCAGCGCCAGCCGGCTTTCCTCGATGGTCCTCTCCCAATCGAATTCGACGGCGCGATAGACCGCCGCCAGCGCTTCGTGCGCTTCGGCCAGCTGCGGATCGCGGACCAGCGCGGCTCGTGCTTCCTTCTCGGCACGCTCGCCCCACGCAGGCGCCTCCGACTCGCTGGCGAAGCGCAACCGCATCAGCGCGCACGCCATCGCGAGACCGCTCCGCGCTGGCGCATAGCCTTGATCCAACTGCAGCGCGCCTTCGAACGCGCCGATCGCCGCGCGCAGCGCTTCCGGCGTGTAGCGCGGCAGCTGGGCTCGTCCCTCGAGGTACAACTCGTAGGCTGCGGCGTTCTCGGTATATCGGCGAAACAGTCTTTCGCGATCCCGGGCGCTCATCTGGACCTTGAGCGCATCGGCGACCGACTGCGCAATCCGATCCTGGAGCGTCAGCAGGTCGGCGCGATCCACGTCGTAGTGATCGCCCCAGACGGGAGCTCCGTCCCCCGCTCCGACGAGCTGGACGCTGACTCGCAGGCGATCCCCGCTCTGTTGCAGCATCCCGGTCAGGACGTAGTCGCTTGCCAGCGCGCGGGCGGCATCTTTCGCGTCGACCGGCTGGTTCTCGTACTTGAGAATGGCGCTGGTTGGCCGCAGCGCAAGCTGCTGGACGCCCGCCAGGCGAGTGATGATCGCGTCGGGAATGCCGACGCCCAGAAAACGCAGCGGCTCGGCAACCGCCAGCGAGTGGAACGGGAGCACGGCCACCGAAATCCTTTTCGGCTGCCCCGGGTCGCCTGGCCGCAGCCGCGGAATCGCGAACATGATCACCGCGATCGTTGCCACGGCAGCCAGGACGGCGGCGATCAGCGGCCGCGTCACCCGGAAGCGCTGCAGACCCTCCCGCGGCACGGCGACCGTCTGTGCACCGCGGCTTTGATCGAGCGCCCCGCGCAGGTCCGCGGCGCTCGGCCATCGCTCGGCCTTGTTCTTCGCAAGTGCGCGGGTAATCGTTCGCTCGAGCGACTCAGAGAGACGTCGGTTCACGTCACGCGGTGGCGCGGGGGCTGTGTGCAGGATCGCGCCGAGCAGCTCCGCGTCGCGGGCCCGCGGGAACAGCCGCTGACCGGTTGCGAGCTCGTACAACACGGCGCCTGCGGCGTAGACGTCAGCGCGCGCGTCGACGTCCTCGCCACGGACCTGCTCTGGCGCCATGTAGGCCAGCGTCCCTTCGAGCCGTGTGCTGGCGGTGCTCGTCGCGGGCAATTCAGTCGCGCGGGGTTGCAGCAGGCGCGCGAGGCCGAAGTCCAGGATCTTGAGGCGGCCGTCGGGTGTGAGCCGCAAGTTACCCGGCTTCAGGTCGCGGTGCACCATGCCGTGCGCGTGCAGCGCCACTAACCCGTGAGCCAGTTCCCCGCCGAGGCGGCGAACCTCCTCTTCGCCGAGACCGCCGTCCCGGGTCAATTCATCGAGCGTGGCGCCCGGGATGTATTCCATGACGAGGAAGTCAATCCCGTCGTCCGTGTCGAAATCGTGAATGGTGGCGATGTTCGGATGATTCAGCTGCGAGAGCGCGAGGGCTTCCTTCTTGAAACGCTTCCGGGCCTCGCTGTCAGCCAGACTGCCGTGGGGCAACACTTTCAACGCGACGCTGCGATCGAGCCGCAGGTCCTGTGCTCGATAGACGACTCCCATCCCGCCGGCGCCAATGCGCTCCACCAGCCGGTAGTGCCCGAGGATCCGCCCGATGAGTGGATCGGCTTCTGGGTTCGTGGGACCGTTCAACGAGGCGCATTCTACAGCGACGGGGTGTAAGCTGTTCAGCTTGGCCCCGCGCAGTGCTCTTGCGCCCGCCGCGGTACACCGTGTCAGCACGGCCGCCGGCGACGTGCGGCTGCTCCACGGCTCAGCCGTCCGCTACGAAGGTGGGTCGGAGACCGGCGCGTTTTCGCTCAAACTCGTACGGCGCGGTCGCGCGACGTGGCACAGCCGCGGGAAAAAGGTGACGCTGGCGGAAACGATGTTCCTGTTTCTCCCGCCGTCGACCCCGTACGTCGTTTCCGTGCAGTCGGACTCCGTCGTCGAGACTGCCTGCCTCTTCTTCTCCACGACGTTCTTCCGGGAACTCGCCGCGTCCACACTCAATGCGGGTACTCAACTGGACGGACGGGCCGCACCCGATCCTGATTGGAGGATCGCGGCGTGCGCCGCCGACGCACGGCTCCTCGATCCGCTGGTGCGGCTAGTGGTTCGCGGCCCGGCGACTGAACGCTGGCGCGTCGACGAGCTCCTGATGACGAACCTGCCGCCGTTGTTCGCGGCGCAAGTCGATTGCGCAGGGAAAGACCGCATCGACGCACTGCGAGCCGGAACGCGCGATGAGCTGTATCGCAGGGTCACCACCGGCCGCGAGTATCTGCTCGATAACCTCGCACACGGCGTCAGCCTCGAGCACGCCGCTCGCGCGGCAGCCATGTCCCCGTTCCATTTCCACCGCACATTTTCTTCGGTCTTCGGCCGTTCCCCGATGCGCTATCTTTCCGAACGGCGCCTCGAACGAGCAGCCTTTCTACTGTCCCACAGCCGCGTCCCAGTCACGGAGATCTGCCTGTCTACCGGGTTCGAAAGCCTGGGATCCTTCATCAAGGCGTTTACCAAGCGGTTCGGACGATCTCCCCGCCGATATCGCCTCGGAAACGCAGATTAGCAATCCAGGAGAAGTTTTCGTCGACGCCCTCGAGATAGCGTTGGGCTGGAGGTACCGAGGTGGATCGACAAGCCGAGCTGATTAGTGCGATCAAGGCGGGCGACAGCATCGTTGTTCAGCAATTGCTCACCGATAACAAAGAGCTGGTACGAGGGCGCACAGCGACGGGGGCGTCCCTGCTCATGTTCAGTATCTACGCCAGACACCCTGAGCTGGTGGATCTGTTCCTGCAACATGGCGCCACACTCGACATTCACGAGGCCGCGGCGGCAGGCAGACTGCCCGCCCTCGAAGCGATCCTCACAGGCAGTCCGTCGCCGGTGAACGAGTATTCGGCTGACGGCTTTCCACCGCTCGGGCTCGCCGCGTTTTTCGGGCATGAACAAGCGGTCCGGCTGCTGCTGGATCGAGGCGCTGACGTGAATGCGGTAGCTCACAACTCGCAGCGGGTCGCGCCGCTGCACGCCGCCGTCGCCGGACCGACGCCCGATATCGTGGAGATTCTGCTCGAGGCCGGCGCCGAACCGAATGCGCGGCAAGAGAGCGAATACACGGCGCTGCATGTAGCCGCGTCGAAAGGGCTCGATCGCATCGTACGGGTCCTGCTCGCCCACGGCGCGTCGAAAACCGCGGTGAATACCACAGGCCTGACGCCGTACGAGCTGGCCAAACAGAAAGGCCATCACGCGATGGCCGAATCCCTGTTGCAGCCGCAGGGCACGGACATGCACTAAGCCGTCAGCCGTTGTCCCACCTTCCAGGCGAGACCGCCAGCCAAGACTCCGCGATTGACGGGGGTATATATGCCTACGCGTTTGCGATGTCATCTCTCATGAGGACGATGCTGTACGAGGTGTCCGAGCGCGATCCCTCGACATTCGCAGTCATCGCGGCCGTTCTCGCGGCGGTTGGCTTCGTCGCGAGCGTCGTGCCCGCGCACCGCGACGCACGTGGATCCCATTACTGCACTGCGGGAGCCGTAAAGAAGGAACGGCGGGCGACCGGGGACACTCAGGCACGAGTGTCCCTGCTGAGTGTCCCACTGTCGGTTAGACCCTGTTGGTTAGAGCGCTAGAAGCGATAGTCCCACACACCGCGGCGCGCTAGCGCGACCGTAACGCGCCGTCAGTCGCCGGAGAGACAGGCAGCGTGAAGTACTTTTCCTCTTTGACCTGCGCCTTTGGGAACGTCGCGCGTCGAAGCAACGATTTGCCGTGTTCGACCATGTCGGGATGGCCGCACAGGTACGCGACGGCGTTGCGCGCACTGAAGTCACGGGCGTCCGCGTACTTTCGGAGGACGTCCTCGACGCGACCCGTTTCCCCCACCCAGGCCGGATCGTCCCAGGGGCGGCTGACCGTTGGTACGTAATGTAGCCAGCCGTCGCTGGCGAGCCCGGTGAGCTCTTCACGGTAGCTGCCGAAATCCGTCGCGCGGCTGCCGCCGTGCAGCACCAGGAACTCATCCCCATCGTTCTTCCCTATCTTCAGCTCCGCGGCCTTGGCGCGCGCCATGCTCATGTAAGGCGCGATGCCGGTCCCGGTCGCGACGAGCAGACGGCGACGCAACGTGCTCGCAGGATCCAGCACGAATGCGCCGACGATCCGCTCGCGAATCAGCACCGAGTCTCCGGTGCCGAGCTCCCAGATCCGCGGGGTAAACGTACCGTGCTTGACGAGCTCGATGAAGAACTCGAGGAACGGCTCGTGCGGTGACGAGACGATCGAGTACGCCCGCTGGATGACGCCGTCGCCATCCGGCACCGCGATGGTGGCATATTGACCCGGGCGAAAGTGCACAGGGCGCTCGGGAATGAAGAGAAAGCGCCCGAGCTCTTCGGAGAACATCGTCCTCTCGACGAGCTGCGCGCTGATGAACGGTTTCAGATGTGCCATGCAGGCGGAGCCTGCCATCGCCCGCCGCGCGCGTCAAGGGCTCGAGGATGTTCGACCATCACTCTACTCTTCTACTGCGCCACCGACCGCGCGCAGGTGCTCGCGAAACGTGTAGTTCGAGTCTGTGGCGCGCGCCCGCAGGTATTCCTCGAACTGAAACTGCTGCCATAGCGGTATGCCGCCCTGCACTTTACGCGCCTGCATACGCTCACGGTCGGTGATC
>JAIVJE010000044.1 GCA_020200195.1 Acidobacteriota bacterium
CGCCAACACCGCGCGGATCGCCGAGCGGTGCCACGTCGACTTGTCGGGCACGGCGACCCACCTCCCGAACTTCGACGTGCCAGCCGGCTTCACGCTGGACGACTACTTCGAGCACACGGTGCGAGAAGGCTTTCAGTACCGCATCCCGCGACTCACGGAAATGGCGGCTCGCGGTGCGCTCAAGCATCCCCTCGACGGGTACGAACGGCGCCTGACCTATGAGATCGACATGATCAAACAGATGAAGTACCCCGGGTACTTCCTGATCGTGTGGGATTTCATTCGGTACGCGCGCGAGCATGGCATTCCAGTCGGCCCCGGCCGTGGCTCGGCGGCCGGCAGTTTCGTGGCGTACTGCCTGCGTATCACTGATGTCGACCCGATCGAGTACGACTTGATCTTCGAGCGCTTCCTCAATCCGGAGCGGGTCTCTCTGCCGGACATCGACATCGATTTCTGCGAGCGCCGCCGCGGCGAGGTCATCGAATACGTCACGCGCAAGTACGGCCGCGAGAACGTCGCACAGATCATCACATTCGGGACGATGAAGGCACGCGCGGTCGTGCGCGACGTCGCGCGGGTGATGGACATCCCGTATGCCGACGCCGACCGCGTCGCGAAGGCCATTCCGCCGACACTCGACATGACGCTGGCCAAGGCGCTCGACGAGAACCCGGCGCTGAAGGAAATGGAGCAGAAGGACGAGCGGGTCAAAGAGCTCCTGGCAGTTGCACGCCGCCTCGAAGGGATGACGCGGCACGCGTCCGTGCACGCCGCGGGCGTGGTCATTGCGCCACGGCCGCTGACCGAATTCGTGCCGCTGTACAAGAGCCAGAAAGACGAAATCGTCACGCAGTGGGCGATGAAAGAAGTTGAACGAGTCGGCCTGCTGAAGATGGATTTCCTGGGGCTCAGCACCCTCACCCTCATCCGGGACGCCCTCGACGAGATCAAACGGACCGAACAGGTGGACATCGATATCGATGCGGTCCCCCTGGACGATCCGAAGACCTACAAGCTGTTCTGTGAAGCGCAGACCAACGGCATCTTCCAGTTCGAGAGCTCGGGCATGCGCGATCTGCTGCGCAAGGCGAAGCCGGAGCGGCTCGACGACCTCATCGCACTCAATGCGCTCTATCGGCCCGGGCCGCTCAAGAGCGGCATGGTGGACGATTTCATCGCGGGCAAGCAGGGAAAGACCGAGGTGAAGTACGAGCTCCCGCAGCTCGTGCCGATCCTGTCCGACACGTACGGCGTCATCGCGTATCAGGAACAGGTGATGCGCATCGCGGCGGAGCTGGCGGGGTTCTCGATGGGCCAGTCCTGGGCAAGAAAGATCCCCGCGTCATGGCCAGGCAGCGCGAGGCGTTCATGAACGGAACCGCCGCCAATGGCATCAGCGAAAAGAAGGCCAGGAAAATCTTCGATTTGATGGAGTTCTTCGCCGGGTACGGCTTTACCAAGTCGCACTCCACCACGTATGCGTTGCTGGCGTATCAGACGGCGTATCTCAAGGCGAACTATCCGCGGCATTTCATGGCGGCGCTGCTGACGATTGAAGCCGCCAACACCGACAAACTCGCCACATATCTGGGGGAATGCCGCGACGTCGACGTGCGCATCCTCAGTCCGGACTTGAACTCGAGCGAGCTCACATTCACGGTCGTTCCGGAAGGCGTACGGTTTGGCCTCTGCGCCGTCAAGAACGTCGGCGAAGGTGCGGTTCTGTCGCTGCTCGAAGCGCGACAGGCACTCGGTCGCATCGACTCGCTCTACACGTTGTGCGAATACGCCGATCTCCGGCTCGTCAACAAGCGCGTGCTCGAAAGCCTGATCAAAGCTGGGGCGATGGACACACTGGGGGGGAACACCGGCTTACCAGTACCCGCCATCCGCGCCCGGCTGTTCGCGGCCGTGGACCGGGCCATCGAACACGGCAACCGCCATCAGCGCGATCGGGACAAGGGCCAGTCGCAACTGTTCGGCGGCGGTACGGAAGACGATGGGTTGTCGACTGTCAAGCTCCCGGACGCGGCGCCGTGGACGGAGGCGCAACAACTCGCGTTCGAGAAAGAAGCGCTGGGGCTCTATATGAGCGGACACCCGCTCGAACGCTTTGGCGAGGAGCTGAAGCTGTTCGGCGCGCGCCGCGTCGCGGCGCTGGCTGCCTCCGAAGCTGACGTCTGGGTCGGCGGCATCGTCAGCGGGCTGCGGGCGCTGAAGACGAAGCGGGGAGATCGCATGGCGGTGTTCATGCTCGATGACATCGACGGCAACGTCGAAGTCGTCGTGTTCCCCGAGACGTTTGCCAAGCACGCGGCGTTGATCGAAGCCGACGCGATGCTGCTCGTCCGCGGCAAGTTCGAAAAGGATGACGAATCAGCGCGGCTGGTGGCGACCGAACTGCTCGCGATCGCCGCGTTGAAAGAACGGACGACCAGGGAGGTCGCCATTCACCTGTCGGTGCCGCCGCATGGCCGGCCGACGTTCGAGGCGCTGGCGGTGCTGCTCGCGCGGCACAGAGGCGATCGACGGGTGTACCTCGAGCTCGACGTGCCGGGCCAGCCCCGGGCGTTGCGCGTCCGCGCCGACGTCGCCCAGCGTGTGAAGCCATCGGACCGGCTCGTCGCCGAAGTCGAGCAGATCTGCGGCACGGGATCCGTGGAGCTCAGATAAGCCCGACTATGCCCGTAGATCTTCTCGAGTTCGAAGAGCCCGTCGGCGTACTGCTGAAGGAAATCGAGGCGCTCAGCATGCTGCCTCGGACGGCCGATCGGGAGCGGTCGATCGACACACTCCGTCGGCGCGCCGAGGAAATCCGCGCGGAGCTCTACGCGACATTGACGCCGTGGCAGCGGGTCCTCGTCGCACGGCATCCGAGCCGTCCGGGCACGCTCGACTACGTCGAGCGCCTCTTCATCGGGTTCGACGAGCTCCATGGCGATCGGCGCTTCGCGGACGACCACGCCATGATTTGCGGCTTCGCCTCCTACCGAGGCCGGCCGGTTGCGGTCGTCGGTCACCAGAAGGGGGGCGACACGAAGCAGAAGATTTACCGGAACTTCGGTTACGCGCGCCCCGAAGGGTACCGCAAGGCGTTGCGCGTGATGCTCCTGGCGCAGAAGTTCGGGCGGCCGATCGTCGTGTTCGTCGACACGCCCGCGGCGTACCCGGGTGTCGAGTCCGAAGAGCGCGGCGTCGCGGAAGCCATCGCCTACAACCTTCGCGAAATGATCATGATCGAGGTCCCTATCATCGTGATTGTCTGTGGTGAAGGGGGCAGCGGCGGCGCCCTGGGGATCGCGATTGGCGACCGCGTGCTGATGCAGGAGTTCTCGGTTTACAGCGTGATCCCTCCGGAAGGCTGCGCGGCCATTCTGTGGCGTGATGCGAACCAAAAAGTCGAGGCCGCTGCCGCACTCAAGCTCACGGCCCCGGATCTGCACGCGCTCGGGCTCGTCGACGCAATCATCCCGGAGCCGGCGGGTGGTGCGCACAATGACCACGACGCCGCCACTGCACTGGTCGATCAGGCGCTGACGGCGGCGCTGGCCGACGTATCGGCGC
The DNA here is from genome assembly GCA_020200195.1 of Acidobacteriota bacterium. Taxonomy (GTDB): domain Bacteria; phylum Acidobacteriota; class Vicinamibacteria; order Vicinamibacterales; family 2-12-FULL-66-21; genus JAIVJE01. The sequence goes on from JAIVJE010000044.1 coordinate 3,568, forward strand.
TTTCGAGCGAGGCGCGGGTCGCCGCCCGCTACGAGAAGTTCCGACGGATGGGAGAAGAGGGGACGGCCTTCACCGACACCGAAGCTTCCCCGTCCGCGCCAGGGCCTGAGCGTTAGCTGAAATCCGTGCTCTGGCATCACCTTCCGTGCAACGACGAACAGTCAGGCGTGCTGGCCGCAGCATTGGGCGTCCATCCCACCGTGGCGCGGCTCCTCTGCCTGCGCGGCCTGGCCGACGCTGAAGAGGCCGCCCGCTTCCTGAATCCTTCACTCGACCACCTGCACGATCCGTACAAGCTCGCCGACATGGCCAGGGCGATCGATCGCCTGGAACAGGCGCTCGCGAAGCGGGAGCGCATCGCGATTCACGGGGATTATGACGTCGATGGCATTACGTCGACGGTCATTCTGCGGCGCGCGCTGGAGATGCTTGGTGGCGACGTGGTGCACTTCATTCCCGAGCGCATCCGCGACGGCTATGGCCTTCAGGCCGCGGCGATCGACCGGCTCCACGCGGAGCAGGTCGCCGTGATCGTGTCGGTCGACTGCGGCATCCGGTCCGCCGACGCGGCCCGCCGTGCCCGCGAGCTCGGCATCGACCTGATCATCACGGATCACCATGAGCCCGACGGCGCCCTGCCCGACGCGTTCGCGGTGATCAACCCGAAGCGCCGCGACGGCACGTATCCGGACAAGCATCTCGCGGGCGTCGGCGTTGCGCTCAAAGTCGTCCAGGCCCTGTGCGAGCGAGCCGGCCGCACGCGTTGGCTGCCGGCGTTCGTCAAGGTCGCCGCAATCGGCACGCTGGCGGACGTCGTGCCGCTCATCGGCGAGAACCGGGTCATCGCGCGGCTCGGCCTGGGCTCGCTCAGTCAGGGCCCGCACACCGTCGGGCTCCGCTCGCTGCTCGACGCGTCGGGGCTGGGCGGCAAGACGATTGACAGCTACCAGGTCGCGTTCATGCTGGCGCCGCGCGTCAACGCCGCAGGGCGGATGAGCACTCCAGACATCGCCACACGCCTGCTCCTCGCGACCGATGAATCGATGGGCGAGCAAGCGCGGGCGCTCGCCGCGCAGCTGAACGACGAGAACCTGCGGCGCCAGCAGGAAGAGGCGGACCTGGTTACCCAGGCGAAAAAAGCGATCGAAACCGACCCGGCCGTGGGCGCGCACAACGTCCTCGTCGTCGGCGGAGCCGACTGGCACCGCGGGGTGATAGGGATCGCGGCGTCGAAGCTCGTAGACACGTACCACAAGCCGGCCATCGTCCTGTCGATAGACGGTGACGTCGCACATGGGTCCTGCCGAAGCATTCCCGACTTCGACATGCTCGGCGCGCTCGAGCGGTGCGGAGACCTCTTCGTTCGCTACGGCGGACACAAACAGGCCGCAGGCCTGACGATGGACGCGGGGCGCGTGCCGGAGTTTCGGGCCCGCATCAACGCGTGGGCGGATGACGTGCTCGAGCCGGATCAGCTCCGTCCCCGATTACGCATCGACGGCCCGCTGCACCTGAAGGCCATCACGCACGATCTCATCCGCGGCCTCGATGCCATGGGGCCGTTCGGCATGGCCAACCCGCGGCCTGTCTTTCACGCCATCGGCGTGGAGATTGTCGATGGCCCGCGGGCGCTGAAGGAACGCCACTTGAAGATGACCTTCAGCCAGGAGGGTCGACGGTTTCGCGCCATCGCGTGGCGCGCCGCCGAACGGGCAGACTTCCTCGAAAAACACCGCGCTGGTATGAACCTCGCGTACTCGCTGGAGCGCAACGAGTTTCAGGGTGAGACCTACCTCGAGCTCAGCGTCGCTGACTTCAAGTCAATCGACGAAATACAATAGAGCGTTCAGCTGTCAGCCCTCAGCTTTCAGCTCAGAGACGAACCAAGGCTGACGGCTGAAAGCTCCCGCGATCCATGGCCTGGCAGAAGCACGCGCGGCTCGGCGTAGCCGCCTTCATCATCCTGTTCGCCGCCACCGTGATCATCGCGTGGCGCCAGCGGAAAGGTCCGCCTCCTGAGTCAGCGGCAGTGCAGCGCACCGATCCCGCGGCGGTCGTCGAGGACCAGGGGGGACTCTACGAGCACTTCAAGGAAGGGAGACTGGTGTTCTCCATTCGATCCGCTCGCCAGCTGACGTATGCGGACGGCCGCTCGAAACTGTTGGGGGTGACGCTGACGCTACCTGACCGCGGGGGGCGGACAATCGAGGTGCAGTCCGATGAAGCCAACGTCATCAAGCAGGCGGGTCAGGACATTGGCACCGCCCGGCTCGACGGGAACGTGCGGCTGAAAACGTCCGACGGCGTCACGATGACGGCGGGACAGGCGACTTATAACGATGCGGATGGTGTGCTGTCCGTGCCAGGCCCTGTCCAGTTCCAGCGCGGGCGAATGGTGGGCGCCGGCGTTGGCGCGACGTACGACCGCAATCGCGACGTGCTGTGGCTGCTCGAGCAGGCGCGCGTGACCGTGGCGCCAGACGCGACGGGCGCCGGAAGCGTCGAGGCGACGGCGGGTGCCGCCGGGCTTGCGCGCGCCGAACACTATCTGAAGTTGACGGGGAACGGGCGGATCAAAACCAGCGGCCGCAACATCGAGGGGACCGAGATCACCCTTCACCTCACGCCGGACGATCGCCACATCCAGCTGATGGAGCTGCGCGGCAACAGCCGGATTGCCGGCGCCGGCCCGGGCGGCGGGCCGGAAACGATGTCCGCGGTCGATATCGACCTGCGGTACGGCGAGGATGGCCGGACGCTGCAGAACGCGAAGCTGACGCAGAATGCGGTTGTCCAGCTTGCCGGTGGCGGTCCGACCGGACGCCGCGTCGCGGCCAGCAGCATCGACATCGCGATGGCACCAGACGGCGCGACCGTGACGAACCTCACCGCGACGGACAACGTGCAGGTCGATCTTCCTGGTGAAGGGGAAGTAGCGCCGAAGCGCATACGTGCGCAGACGCTGGTGGCCGTTGGCGCCGCCGGCACGGGACTCCAGCAGGCCACGTTCGCGGGGGGTGTCGAGTACACGGAGACGCGCACCGGGCGTCGCGACGCACCCGCCTCGCCTGCGGAGCGCACGGCACGCTCGCAGCGACTCATCGTACAGACGCAGCCTGGTCTGGGCGCGATTCAGCAGGCAGATTTTCGGGGCAACGTACGGTTTACCGACGGTCCACAAGTCGTTGCCGAGGCGCCGCGCGGCCTCTATCATGTCGAGCGCGATCGGATCGATCTTTCGCCCTCGGATGGCGATCCGGGACCGGCCCCCAGTGTGAACGACGGCCGCGTGTTCGTCGAGGCGCGCACGATCGAGTTCACGGTGGGCGGTCGCAAGCTGAAGGCCGACACGAACGTCCGCAGCCTGCTCCAAGGAGGGCAGAAGCCATCGACAACGGCGACGGCCAGCAGTCCAGAGGTGTCGCGCCTGCCATCCATGTTGAAGCAGGACCAGCCGGTCACGGTGACGTCGAACAAGCTGCAGTACGATGGCAGCGCCTCAACCGCGACGTATGAAGGCAACGCCAGACTGTGGCAGAACGATACCCGGGTCGAGGCGGACACGATCGTAGTCGACGACCGCACGGGGAACTTGACGGCACGCGGGACCGTGCGGACGGTCATGTTTTTCGCAGACGCCGACCCGAAGACGAAGCAGCGCACGCTGGCCAAGACCACCGGACGTGCGGACCTCCTCGTGTACGAGGACGCACGACGGCTTGCGGTCTACACCGGGAGCAGTGCCGCAAAGGCCAACATCAACGGACCCCAGGGTGACGTGACCGGCGATCGCATCGCGCTGTACCTGAAGAGCGACGTGAATGAGCTCGAGCGCGCCGAGGCGGATGGCGCCGTGATCGTCAAGGAAAGCGTTCGGACCGCGAAGGGCAGCCATCTCACCTATACCGCCGCGGACGATCGCTATGTCATGACAGGAGCGCCGCTCGAGGTGGTCGAGGAGACGCCGCCCGACTGCAAGAAAACCGTAGGAGCTATCCTGACGTTCCAGCGGTCGGCGGATCGCATCGACGTGGCGGGGCCAGGCGGTATCGCCAGCGTCACGACACCCGTCGCCTGCGCAGCGGAACGGCATTTCTGAATGGCCACGCTGCAGACGCAGGAGCTGACGAAGTCATTCGGCGGGCGCACGGTCGTCAAAGGGGTCAACCTCGAGGTGGCCTCCGCCGAGATTGTCGGGCTGCTCGGTCCCAACGGCGCTGGTAAGACCACCACGTTCTCGATGGTCGTTGGCCTGACGGCGCCCGACAGCGGGCGTGTGGTGCTCGACGGCGCGGACGTCACCGACGATCCAATGTACGTGCGCGCGCGGAAGGGCATCGGGTACCTCCCGCAGGAGCCTTCGATCTTCCGCGGGCTCACGGTGGAGCAGAACATCCTGGCGATCCTGGAGACCCTCGACCTCGACGGCGCTGGACGCCGCGCACGGCTGCGCGAGCTGCTCGGCGAGCTGGGGCTGACACCGCTTGCCAAGGCGCCGGCCTATACGCTCTCTGGCGGTGAGCGCCGGCGTGTGGAGATTACCCGCGCGCTCGTGGTCTCGCCGCTGTTCATCCTGCTCGACGAGCCGTTCGCCGGCATCGATCCCATCGCGGTCACCGACATCCAGAAGATCGTTTTCCATCTCAAAGCCCGCGGGATTGGCGTTCTGGTCACCGACCACAACGTCCGGGAAACCCTCCGGATCACCGACCGCGCCTACATCGTCCACGAC
>JAIVJE010000573.1 GCA_020200195.1 Acidobacteriota bacterium
GTGACGTTCCGCATCATCCCCGGGGACGGTAACCCCAGAGATGGCCATCGCGTACAGCTGAACTTCAGCAGTTCTCGGTGGTATTTCTGGAGATTCAGCTGGCAGACGGGCAGCGCCAGGCTCGAGGTCCGGGAAGACGGACCGTCGGGACGCGCCATCTACGACACGACGATCGGGACCGGCTCCCACCCGTATCGGCCGGATCCGCATTACCTCTACCTGGGCGCCCCCGTCGGACGCGCAGGCTTGATCGATGCGACGTTGCCCGGGGGCATTTACAAGAACGTGTGGGCTTCCCCGAATCCCAGGCCGAATTTCCCGGAATAACCTCCTGAACGCCGAATCCATTCGCAAAGGAAGAAGGCTTTGGCCTTCTTCCTTTGGCCTGTACAATTGAATATCGGTGTCGACTAACAAATTCCGGCTGCATTACCTCGCCAGGACAGCCGCAGGCGTGCCGCGTGACCTCGTCAATACTTTCGTCAGCGCGAAGATCCACGCGATCCGTCCGACCGTCCTCATCTACAACTGCACCTGGGTCTGCGACGCCCGGTGCACGATGTGCAACAACTGGAAGTGGGGGGACCGTAAATCGGACATGACGCTCGAGCAGCTCGAGCCCGTCATGAATCACCCGTTCTGGGGGGCGGTCGAAAACCTCAATATTTCCGGCGGCGAGCCGACTACCCGCAACGACCTGCCGCAAATGGTGGAGCTCTTCCACCGCCATCTCCCTCGGCTTCGCAAGATCGGCATCAACACCACGGGACTCACGCCGACGCGCGCGATTCCGATGCTGACGCGCATCGTCGAATTCTGCGCGCGACAGGAGATCCTCATCAGCGTCCGCGTGTCACTCGACGGCATCGGCGACGTCCATAACCAGGTGCGGGATGTAAAGCGCGGCTTCGAGAAGGCGAGCCGGACGATCGAGGCGATGCAGGCGCTTGCGGCGAGCCACGATAACTTCCAGTTCGGGATCGCGTCCACAATCTTCGCGACCAACATGCAGGATGCGGAGAACATCCTGGCCTGGGCTCGCACGAAGGGGCTCGACGTCGTCTTCAATATGCTGCGGTTCACCGACGCGATGCTCCACAACAAGGAACTGCAGGAGACGATCGGTTTCCAGGAACGCGAAGAGACGTTCATGCGGAAGTTCTTCCTCGACCGCGTGCAGGAGGAATCGGTCCTGAGCGGCCAGTCGTTCATGTATTTGCACTATGCCGACATGATCGCCAACGGCTACCAGCGGACGATGCCCTGCCCGTTCCAGAGCCAGGGGCTGCTGCTGAATCCCAACGGCGACCTGCACTACTGCGAGAACTCGGAAAAGCTCGGGAACGTTCTGGACGACGCGGCGGAGGCCTTGTATTTCAAGGCCGAAAATCTGATGCACCGGCAGCATTTGAAAGACAAGGTCTGCCCCACCTGTCTCAGCCCCTGCCAGGTCAACGTCGGCGCGATGAAGCAGTTCGTGCCGTACGCGAAGTTCCTGAAGCGCGCGTATCAGGTCAAACGCAATCCCCAGCGGCATACCGAGACGCTGCCCACCGACTCGTACGCCGCCCGCTGATCGCGCGGGATACAATCCCTCTGTCTTGACGCTCTCCCGCGCTCTCCGCGTTGCGGTCGCCGTGGCGCTGACGACCTATTTTCTGTGGAAGGCGGAACCGGCGCGTGTCGCGGCGGCGCTGGCGGGTACGGACGCTGGATGGGTATCGCTGGCGGTCACGCTCGTGTTCTTCGAT
>JAIVJE010000338.1 GCA_020200195.1 Acidobacteriota bacterium
GGCCGCCGCGCGCAGGCGGCCGCCGACACCCTTCGGCTTCGCCTTCTGCGCCTTCTCCTTCTTCTCGGTTTCCGCGTTGGGGTTGTACTCGCTGCCGACGAGCTCGATCTGCGCAATCTCGGCGCTGTCGCCCCGCCGGAACCCAAGCCGCAGAATCCGCGTGTACCCGCCCGGCCGCGCTTCGAAGCGGGGCGCTATCGAGTCGAAGAGCTTGCTGACGATTTCTCGATCCTGAATGTCGCGAAGGACGAGGCGCCGCGCGTGGAGCGACTTGCCGTTTTCCGCGCCGTTCGCCAGTCCGCGTTTCGCGATCGTGATGATCCGCTCCACGAACGGCCGCAGCTCCTTCGCCTTGGGCATCGTCGTCTCGATGCGCTCGTGGCGCAGCAGCGCTTCTGCCTGATTGCGCAGCATCGAGAGGCGGTGCTCGGTGACGCGGCCCAGTTTTCTCTGACCAATTCGGTGACGCATCGTGTCCGATCCCTAGTTAATTGGGCGTTGGGCTTTGGGCATTGGGCTTTGGGGGCTTAGGTCGCCGTTGCCTTAAGCCCAAAGCCTATTCCTGCGACTGCGCCGCCGGCTGATCGAGCCGCATGCCGAGGCTCAACCCCATGCCGGACAGGATTTCCTTGATCTCGTTGAGCGACTTGCGGCCGAAGTTCTTCGTCTTCAGCATCTCCCCCTCGGTCTTCTGCACAAGCTCGCGGATCGTCCGAATATTCGCGTTCTTGAGGCAGTTGTACGAGCGGACCGACAATTCGAGCTCCTCGACACTCTTGTCGAGGTTCTCGTTGAGCGCCGCTCGAGGCTGATCGGCTGACGCGTCGAGCTGCAGGTCGCCGACCTCTTCGAGATTGATGAAGATGTTCAGGTGATCGCGAATGAGCTTCGCCGACAGGGAGACGGCATCACGTGGCGTGACCGACCCGTTGGTCCAGACGTCGACGGTGAGCTTGTCGTAGTCAGTGGTCTGGCCGAGCCTGGCGGCCTCGACGAGGTAGTTCACCTTCTTGACCGGCGAGTGCACCGAATCGATCGGGATCCAGCCGATGGCCAGGTCCTCATCGAAGTTCTTGTCGGCCGCGACATAGCCGCGCCCGCGCTTGACGCGCATCTCCATGTGGAGCTTGCCGCCTTCCGCGACGGTGGCGATATGCGCGTCCGGCTCGAGGATTTCGACGTCCGCGTCGGTCTCGATGTCGCGGGCCCGTACCTCGCCCGCCTTCTCCACCCGCAGGTAGAGCGTCTTGGTCGTATCGACGTGCATCTTCAGCGGAATCTGCTTCAGGTTGAGAATGATGTCGGTCGCGTCCTCGACGACGCCAGGAATCGGGGAGAACTCGTGGAGCACGCCGTCAATCTTGACCGCGGTGACCGCCGCCCCCTCGATCGACGACAGCAGCACGCGCCGCAGCGCGTTGCCGACCGTCGTGCCGAAACCGCGCTCGAAGGGCTGCGCGTAAAACCGGCCGAACCGGTCCGTGAGCGTTTCACGCTCGAACTCGAGCCGCTTGGGCCGCTGAAAACCTTTCCAGAGCATCGCTATCATTCCTTTCATTCAGGCGTCCGCTCGCAGACGCCGCCAGACCTGCCATGTGTGCGTCGGGAGCGACGTGATCCGTCCGGTCATCTGGCCGGCGTCGAACGTCAGCCAGGCCGGAATGCCTCGGCCCTTGACCTCTTCCATCGCGTGCACGATTGCCGTGTTCTCCGCGCTCGTGCCCCGGACCGTAATCACGTCGCCGGCGCGCACGGAGTACGACGGCACGTCGACCTTCCGCCCGTTGATCAGGAAGTGGCCGTGGCGGACGAGCTGCCGGGCCTGTGCCCGCGAGGTGGACAGTCCGAGGCGATAGATGACGTTGTCGAAGCGGCGCTCGAGCAGCTGGAGCAGCGTCTCGCCGGTGATCCCGCGCTGCCGATCGGCCATCTCGAAATAGCGCCGGAACTGGTTTTCCAGCACGCCATAGATGCGCTTGACCTTTTGCTTCTCGCGCAGCTGCAGACCATAGCCTGCGAGCTTCGCTTTCCGCAGCTTGCCGTGCTGCCCCGGCGGCAGGTTGCGCTTCTCGATGGCGCACTTCTCCGTGTAGCAGCGCTCCCCCTTGAGGAAGAGCTTCATGCCTTCGCGCCGGCAGAGCCGGCAGACCGGACCGATGTAACGTGCCATGCTCTTTAATCCTTGTCGCTATACCCGTCGCCTCTTCGGCGGCCGGCAGCCGTTGTGCGGAATCGGCGTCACGTCGCGGATCGACTTCACGTCGATCCCGATGGTCTGCAGAGCGCGGATCGCCGACTCACGCCCGGCGCCGGGACCCTTGACACGCACTTCGACGCTGCGCATGCCGAACGCCTTGGCCGCGTTGCCCGCGGCGATGGCCGCCTGCGTCGCCGCGAACGGGGTCCCTTTGCGGGAGCCCTTGAAGCCAATGCCGCCGGCGCTCGACCACGCCACCACCGCCCCCTCGGGGTCGGTGATCGTGATGATCGTGTTGTTGAAGGAGGCCTGGATGTGCGCGAATCCGTGGTGCACGATGCGCTTCTCGCCCCGCTTCTTGAACGCCTTCTTCTTGAACGGCCGTCCGGCGGTCTTCTTTCCGCCTTCGGGCGGCGCCGACGCGTCAATCGTTTCAATCTTTGCCATAAGAAATAAGTTCCAGCTTCCGGCTGATTAGATCGTCTTCTTCTTGGCCACGGCACCCTTGCGCGGGCCTTTGCGGGTGCGGGCGTTCGTCTTCGTCCGCTGGCCGCGTACCGGCAGGTTCCGCCGGTGCCGCATGCCGCGCCAGCTCCCGATTTCCATCAGCCGCTTGATGTTCATCGAGATCTCCTTGCGGAGATCGCCTTCGACGCGTCCCTGTTCCTCGATCACCCGGCTGATTTTCCGGACATCGTCTTCGGACAGGTCCTTGACGCGCACGTCGCCGCTCACGCCGGCGGCCGTCAGGATGTCAGTCGAGCGCTTGCGGCCGATGCCATAGATATAGGTCAGCCCAATCTCGACCCGCTTCGTTCGCGGAAGATCTACACCAGATATGCGAGCCATGCTGCTTAGTCCTCGTCAGAAATACAGGAGGCAGGAGTCAGGAGTTTGTTGCCGTCCCTGTTCCCTTACCCTTGTCCCTTGTCCGTTGTCCCTTTCCCTTTTCCCTTTGCTATCCCTGTCTCTGTTTATGCTTCTGATTCGAGCAGATCACCCGCACCACGCCGCGGCGGCGGACAATCTTGCACTTGTCGCAAATCTTCTTCACCGACGCCCTGACTTTCATCGCTACCTCACCACACCCACAATCCGGCCGCGCGTCAGATCGCGCGGCGACAACTCGAGGCGAACCCTGTCACCGACGAGGACGCGGACGAAATTCCGTCCTGCTCCCCCCGGCGCATGCGCGACGACTTGGCGCTGCTCCGCGGTCGCCACACGGTAGAGCCCGTGCGGCAGCGCGGCGAGCACCGTCCCTTCGATGCTGATCGGCGCCCGCTCGCCGCGATCCGTCATGCGTGCCCTGTCCGGTCAGACCCGGACGCCGCCGCCGACGGCGCTGCGCTGCGTCAGCACCAGTGCCCCGTCTTTCGTCACGGCGACGGTGTGCTCGAAGTGTGCCGACAAGCTGCCGTCGCGTGTGACCGCCGTCCAACCATCCCCCAGGACCTTTACCGCCGGCCGTCCAAGGTTCACCATCGGCTCGATGGCGAGCACCATGCCCTCGGCAAGCCGCGGGCCGCGCCCAGGCTCGCCGTAGTTCGCAATCTGCGGCTCTTCGTGCAGCGACGCCCCGATCCCGTGGCCCACGAATTCGCGGACGACCGAAAAGCCTCCAGCTTCCACGTGCGCCTGGATCGCGTGGCCGATGTCCGACACCCGGCCGCCGGGCCGGACCTGCCCGATGCCGTGGTCGAGTGATTCGCGCGTCACGCGCAGCAGTGCGGCTGCCTCGTCGGAAATACGGCCGACGGGCACCGTAACGGCCGAATCACCAAAGAACCCATTCAGCTTCACGCCCATGTCGAGCGAGATGATGTCGCCTTCGACCAGCGCGCGTGACGACGGAATGCCGTGCACCACCTGTTCGTTGACCGAGGCGCACAGCGTCGCCGGATAGCCGCGATACCCCTTGAACGCCGGCTCTGCTCCCGCCGCGCGCACGAGCCGCTCCGCCGCCGCGTCCAGCTCCGCCGTCGTCACGCCCGGCGCGACGAGCACCGCAAGCTCGGCGAGGACGTCCGCCACGAGCACGTTCGCCACGCGCATCCGTTCGACCTCCGCGGGCGACTTGCAGACGATCACTGCGCCGCCCCGGCGGCCGAGGTCGCCGCCGTGATCGCGGCATCCACCTGCGCGGTCACGATGTCGGGCCGCTGGTTACCGTCGATCGCCCGGAACGTACCGCGCGTCGAATAGAAGTTCACCAGCGGGTCGGTCTGCCGCAGATAGATCTTCAAGCGCTCACGCACGATGTCGATGCTGTCGTCCACGCGCGCGATCAGGGCGCCGCCGCACTTGCCGCAGACGTTCCAGTCGACCGCGGCAGTGGCGCCACACTTGCTGCAGATGCGCCGCGTGGCCAGACGGCGCACCAAGATGTCTTCCGGGACGACCATCGCCAGGACGATCAGGGGACCACGGCCGTTCACCATCTCGTCGAGCGCGGCGGCCTGTGCCACGGTTCTCGGGAAGCCGTCGAGCACGAACCCGACCCGCGCGTCTTCGCGGTTGAGGCGGTCCCGGACGATCCCGATCATCACATCGTCCGAGATGAGATTGCCGGCTTCCATGGTCGCCTTCGCCGCGAGCCCCATCTCCGTGCCGGCCTGGACGGCCTCACGCAGAATGTCTCCCGTCGAGATCTTCGGCAGTCCGCGCGTGCGGGCGAGCCGCTCGGCCTGTGTGCCCTTTCCCGCGCCGGGGGGGCCCAGCATGATCACGTTCAGCGCCGGACGGGCGCCGTTCACAGTACTCACCCTATTGGCCCCGTCGTCCGCGGATTCGCGTCTTTTTCATGAACCCATCGTAGTGCCGCATGATGAGCTGCGACTCGACCTGCTGGACGGTATCCATCGCGACGCCGACGATGATGAGCAGCGACGTGCCGCCGAAGTAGAACGACACGCCGAGCCCCTCGGTGACCCACCGGGGCAGGAACGCATCGAGGCGTTCGCCGATGAAGGGAATCGGCGCGACCTTGAACCCGCTGATCAGGAACATCGGCAGGATCGCGACGAGCGCGAGGTACAACGCGCCCGCCAACGTGATGCGTGTCAGGATCGTGTCGATGTACTCCGCCGTCCGTTTGCCGGGACGGATGCCCGGGATGAACCCGCCGTACTTCCGCATGTTCTCCGCGACGTCATCCGGATTGAAGATGATGGCCGTGTAGAAGTAGCAGAAGAAGATGATGCCGGCCACGTACATCAGGTTGTGCAGCGGCATGCCGTAGGCGAGCTGGTCCGCGGCGCGCCGTAACCAGCTGCCTTCCGGGAAGATCGTCATCAATGTCGCCGGAAACGCCAGAATCGATGACGCGAAGATGACGGGAATAACGCCGCCCGTGTTCACCTTCAGCGGAATATGCGTACTCGACCCGCCATACATCCGTCGCCCGACGACGCGCTTGGCGTACTGCACGGTGACGCGCCGGTGTCCGCGCTCGACGAAGACGATCGCGCCGATCACCGCCACCATCACTGCCACCAGCAGGATCAGGACGAACAGACTGATCTGGCCCGTGCGCATCTGATCGAGGGTGGTGATGACCGCGGTCGGTAATCCGACCACGATGCCGGCGAAAATGATGAGCGACATGCCATTGCCGATGCCCCGCTCGGTGATCTGTTCGCCGAGCCACATCACGAACACGGACCCGGTGGTCAGCGTCAGCACGGTCATCAGCCGGAACGACCAGCCCGGGTCGTAGACGAGTGGCAGGCCTCCGGCGATGTTCGTGTTGCGCTCGAGAAAGTACGCGATGCCAAGCGCCTGGACCACGCTGAGGAGGATCGTTCCATACCGCGTGTACTGCGTGATCTTCCGCCGTCCCAGCTCGCCTTCCTTCGACAACCGCTCGAGGTACGGCCACACCACGGTGAGCAACTGCAGGATGATCGACGCGCTGATATACGGCATGATGCCGAGCGCGAAGATCGTCATCTGCGAGAGGTTCTGCCCGGAGAACATGTCGTAGAGCCCGAACATCGTGTTCTTGGCCTGTTCGGCGAGCAGCGCCAGCGCCTCGGGATTGATGCCCGGCGTCGGGATATGGCTGCCCACGCGATACACCGCCAGCAGCCCGAGCGTGAAGAGCACACGCTTCCTGAGTTCGGGGACGGCGAAGATGTTCTTGACGCTGTCTGCGAGCATAAAACCCTTACGAAAGTACTTCCGCCGTGCCGCCGGCGGCCGCAATCTTCTCGGCGGCCTTACCGCTGAACTTGTGCGCACGCACCGTGAGCGCTTTGCCCACGTCGCCGCGCGCGAGCACCTTCACGCGCCCCTTGCGGCCAACGAGACCCCGCTCACGCATCAGCTCCGGAGTAATGTCGATGCCGGTGTCGAAGCGCTCCGCCAGGGTGTCGAGATTCACCACCTCGAACTCCTCGCGGAACGGGTTGTGGAAGCCGCGCTTCGGGACGCGCCGATGCAGCGGCATCTGACCGCCCTCGAACCCACGCTTGTGCGTGAAGCCGGAACGGGACTTCGCGCCCTTGTGGCCACGGCCCGCGGTCTTGCCGTTGCCCGACCCCTGGCCACGGCCGATGCGCTTCTTGGCGTGCTTCGCGCCCTTCGGAGGACGCAGGTTCGAAAGACTCATGATGCCTGCTCCACGGTCACGAGGTGACGGACTTTCAGAATCATGCCGCGCGTCGCCGGCGTGTCGGAGAGCTCCACGGAGTGACCGATGCGCCGCAGCCCGATACCCTCGACGACCTTCGCCTGGTCCTTGTTGAACCCGATCGTGCTCTTCACGAGGGTGATTTTGAGCCGTGCGTCGGCCGGCGCCTTGGCACTCTTGGCCTTTTTCGTCTGTGTCTTCGCCATGTCCTTCGGTCGGCGGCGCGCGTCAGCGCGTCGCGGCGACCTCCTCCTCTTCCTTGCCGAGCAGCCTGCGCACGGCGCGAGGATCGCGGAGCGACGCCAGGCCGGCAAACGTTGCGCGCACGACGTTGTGCGAGTTCGCCGAACCGAGCGACTTCGTCAGCACGTTCTGGATGCCCGCCGACTCGACCACCGCACGCACCGCGCCGCCGGCGATGATGCCCGTGCCGTCCGGCGCAGGCTTCAGCAGGACCTGGCCTGCCCCGAAGCACCCGAGCACCGGGTGCGGCACGGTCGTGCCCTGCAGCGGCACGCGGATGAGCGACTTCTTGGCGGCCTCGATCCCTTTCTTGATAGCGGAGGGGACCTCCTTCGCCTTGCCCACTCCGAATCCGACGACGCCGTGGCCATCACCGACCACCACCAGCGCACTGAAGCTGAGGTTCTTGCCGCCCTTGACGACCTTGGTGACGCGGCTGATGTTGACCACGGTGTCCTTCAGATCCAGCTGCGACGCGTCGATTTTCTCTCGTGTTTCAATCATGATTTTGTAGCGCCCAGCTTTCAGCTTTCAGCTTCACTATGTTCGTTTCCGGGCTGATAGCTGACTGCTGATAGCTGACAGCTTCCTAGAATTCCAACCCCGCTTCGCGTGCCGCCTCGGCGACTGCCCGGATCCGCCCGTGATACAGGAACCCGCCGCGGTCGAACACGACCCGCTTGATCCCCTTGGCGATGAGTCGTTCGGCGATCGTCTTGCCCAACGCCTGGGCGCCCGCCTTGTTGCCCGGCCGCGCGCCGCCGGTGAGCGTCCCTCTGACCGCAGGCTCCGTGCTCGCCGCCGACGCGATCGTCGTCCCCGTCATGTCGTCGATCACCTGCGCGTAGATGTGCGACACGCTGCGGAACACACGCAGCCGCGGCCGCTCGGCGGTGCCGGCGATCCGTTTGCGCTGGCGAAGCGCGATCCGCGTGCGCCTGTCTTTCGTCGTATTGATCTTCATCGCTTTCAGCTCTCAGCTCTCAGCCATCAGATCCCAGCGGCACCGCTGAGAGCTGACGGCTGATCGCTACTTCGCTCCCGTCTTCCCCGCCTTCTTCTTCAACACTTCGCCGGTGTAACGGACGCCCTTCTGCTTGTACGGGTCGGGCTTGCGCAGGCGGCGGATGTTCGCGGCGACCTGGCCGACCTGCTGCCGGTCGATACCGGTCACGGTAATGTGCGTCTGCTTGTCGACGGCAATATCGATCCCCGCGGGAATATCGAACACGACGGCATGTGAATACCCGAGCGCGAACACGACCTGCT
>JAIVJE010000283.1 GCA_020200195.1 Acidobacteriota bacterium
GCTCGGGATACTGGCGCACACGCTGATGGTGATTCTGCTCGGCGTGCTGTTCGTCGCGGTGCTCGCCGCGGCGGTGCGAGAGCGCCGCACGTTGCCCCCGACATTTTTCTCGGTGGCGGTGTCCGCAGGCGTGGTCTTCCTCTGTTTCTTGTGGTGGTACCTGCGCCCGATTCTGGCGGGCTGGAATCAGGAAGAGGCGTGGGGTTACGGAATGATCCATTCCGCGATGGCGTCTGTGAACATGCTGGGCTGGCCGGTCGTGTTGATGGTGTGCTTGGGTTCCCTCTTGGCGATCCGATCTGCCGGAGGCGTGCAGTACTATTGGTTGGTGGCGACCATAGGATTCGCGGCAGCGACACTCCTGTTGCCGGCGCTGCTCGTCTATCACCCCGAGTACGTGTTTCCTCTGACCCTGGGTCCGCTGGTGCTCGCCGGCTATGCGATCGCCGTCGTGTTCGAGGCACTACGGCCGATCAGCCGTTCGGCCGCGGCGGGCTGGTTCATGCTCATTCCACTCTGTCAACTCCCGTCGCTGGCGAGTCATTTCGCCGATGGTTCGAGAGCCGACTTGCGCACCGTCGCAGCCTACGTTCAATCTCATTGGACGCCCGGCGCCAGAGTCACGGGTTTCTCGATGGGTACGTTCAATTACTATGCTCCGCAGTGTGTGCCGGCCATCCCTTTGTCGTCGTCACGATCAGAAAAGCAGCTTTCCCGGTTGACCAGTGAGGCCGCGGGAGGTCCGCTGTGGGTGGTGGTGCAGAGTGGCCGCTCCGGACTGGCGAACGATCTCCAGGTCTGGCTGAACGACAACTGCCAGCGTCGACTGGAGGTCAGGCAGCGGCGATTCGATTACTTCGAGTACCGTGCGGAAGCGTACCTGTGCGGCACGCGCACCCGGCAGGAGTGAGGGGTGAGGTCACGCCGACCCCGTCAGCGAGTGACGATTCTGTAATCTGAACGGTCGCCCTGATGGCGGTCGCGAGTGGCGCAAGATGTTGGCGATACTGTGTTTGGCTGCTTTTGTGCGGATCGCAGGCGCGGGCACCCTCTTTGCTCCGTCGGCGGCATTCCCTTGGGGACCTTCATGATCATCCGGCACCGTTCAAGGATTTGTCAGGCGAGTGTGCTCCTTGTGTTCTGTCTGTTCACGGGTCATCAGACTATCGAGCTCGAGGCTGCAGAATCGCTGGCGACCTATACGTTCAATTCGACAGGATGGGCGACGTTCGGACTGGTCCTTCCCGCGGGACAGGCAACGTCAGGTGTGAAGGTCGGATCGCTGCCGACGCAACGTCGCACAGTTACCCCCGACCGTACCCGCGTCGTGGCTCAACGGACCGCTGGTCCGCGAAGGGCGTTCGGTGCAGAGTTTCCCCGGCGCGGCCGGAACAGCGGCGGCGTTGCGTGCGATCTTCGACGTTCGGTCTTATGCGGACGGCACGCATCGCGTAGATGTCACCATCTCGAACTCCTTGAACGTGTCGACTGCGCGCGAGGTCGCTTACGGGGTCAACATTCGCCTCGCCGGCGCGTCGGTGTTCACGCGGTCGGGGATCCGAACGCCGGGACCAAATCCCTTTTCGGCAATGAACGCAAGCGACAACACCTATACCGTCGCGAATCACGGGCTCGCCGTCGGCGATACTATTCGGGTGACCGGCGGGGCCGGCGCCGGAAAGTTACGCGTCGTTACCCATGTCCTCGGCGTGAGCTCCGTGAAACTCAACTACCCGTTCGAAGTCTCGTTACCGGTGACGTGGGAAAAACTTCCGTTCGTGCAACCCTACCTGACGCGGTGGCGTGGGACATTTTCGACAACAGGCTTCACCGAAGCAGCCACTGTCCCTGATGTTAGGCCGTTTCAGCTCGCAAACGCATTTCCCAGCTACCTCGATCGGGTCGCGAGACCATCCAGATCCACTACCGGACCATGGTTCGAACCGTTCCGGATTGGTGATCTCATCCATCCTCTGGCCGCTCCGGGCGCCCGGCCTGAAATCGGCCTCTACCCAGCCTGGGTCGCGCAGTATATCGTCCACAGAGGGACGGATCAGCGAGCATACATGCTGGGGATGGGCGGCAATGTCGCGGGGGCTGTCAGCCTGCACGTGGACGACACTGACGGGTCGATGCTGCTGCTCGACAATCATCCTGACTTCTTCATGGCTACCGTTGACCCCACAGGCGCGTCGGGAGTGGCCAGCAGCGGCGGTCTGGACCGTGGCGTCCTCTACGCGCCGGAGGTCGGTGCTGCTCATACGCCCGCTCTGTCGTTTGTGCCGTACCTCTTCACCGGTGAACGGTTTTATCTCGACGAGCTGAAGTACTGGGCCAATGCCGCCATGCTGACGTGGAGTTGGGAACGAAAAGGAGCGGCGGGACTCGTCACGGCACAGCAAGTCCGGTCGATGGGGTGGGGCCTGCGCGACCTTGCCAACGCGGCCGCGTACACGCCGGACGATGACCCGCACCGGGCGTATTTCACCGAGAAGACCAACAACAATCTCGCGGAGCTCGACCGGTTGGCGCTGGCGGAACCAGACCCGCTGGGCGGCTCACTGCTCGGCTACCCGAAGGACAATATGCTCCAGGTTTTCATGCAGAGCTTTGCTGCCTGGGCGTTCGATCACGTAGGAAAGCAGGGCTTCCGCACCCCGCTGTATGTTCGGCGGCTCGTCACGTACTGGAACGGTCTCTACAACGCTCACCCGAGCTTCGACAAGCGGTATGTCGGTTCGTATCAGATGCTGATCTTCAACCCCTCAACCGGCGCGCCGTTCAGTTCGTATGGATCGCTGTTCGACTACAATTTCAACTGGCGATCGTATCAGCCTTGGAAGGCCTATCC
>JAIVJE010000574.1 GCA_020200195.1 Acidobacteriota bacterium
GTGTACGAGCGCCCGCGCGTCGCCATTCTGTCCACCGGAAGTGAGATCGTCTCCCCAGGCGAGCCCCTGGGCCCCGGCCAAATTTACGACATCAATCGCTACACGCTGTCCGCGGTGATCAACGCACACGGCGGCATCGCTCTGCCCCAACCGACCGCGCCCGACAACCTGCGCGAGCTGACCGACGCCGTCATGCAGTCCACATCGGAGGACCTGCTCGTGTTCTCGGGGGGAAGCTCGGTGGGGGAGCGGGACCTGATCCTGGACGTGCTCCAGGCCGCGGGCGAGGTGCTGTTCCACGGAATTGCCGTCAAGCCCGGAAAGCCGACCGTGTTCGGGCGCGTGAACGGCCGCCCGGTGCTCGGCATGCCCGGCTATCCGACCTCCTGCCTGTCGAACGCCTACATGCTGCTCATTCCGATCCTGCGCCGCATGGCGCGGCGCCCCGCACACCGGCCGCAGACTGTCAGCGTTCCGCTCTCACGCCGGATCGTCTCCACTACCGGACGTCACCAGTTCTACACGGTGCGCATCGTCGACGGTACGGCAGTGCCCGCGTTCAAAGCGTCGGGCGACATCACGAGCATGTCGCAGGCCGACGGGTACATCGAAATCCCGGCGCAGACGGATATCGTGGAGGCCGGAGAGCTGGTGGAGGTAAAGTTCTTCGGATGACCTCCGCGCCGCCGTTCGAGCTGCCGACGCAGAAAGGGGGAACGCGCTCGCTGTCGAGCCTCCTCCGCGACGGTCCAATCCTCCTGACATTCCACCGGGGAACCTGGTGACCAAACTGTCGCCGCCGGTTCGGTGAACTGGCAGAACACGCCGAGGAATACGCGGCGCGCGGCGTCCGCGTCGTCCCCGTCCTCGCGCAGAAAGCGGAGGTCGTACGCCGCTACGTCGAAGAGACGGGGCTGCCGTTCAATATCCTCATCGACGAGTCACGCGCCGTCTCGAAAGCTTACGGAGTATGGCACCGGATCGGCCTGGACGCATGGGACATCGCCAGGCCGGCGGTCTTCCTGATCGATCGATCGGGCGCGATCAGGTACTCGTTCATCGGGCAAACTCAGAAGGACTTTCCGTCACACGAGGTACTGCTGCGACAGATTCAAGCACTCTGACTGTGGCGATTGCCAGTCATCGAAACCGCTTGCTGACCGCGTCCCAGTTGATGACGTTCCACCAGGCGGCAAGGTAGTCCGGCCGCCGGTTCTGATACTTCAGGTAGTAGGCGTGCTCCCAGACGTCGACGCCGAAGATCGGCTTCTTCCCTTCCATCAACGGGCTGTCCTGGTTCGCCGTGCTTTCGATGACCAGCTTGCCGCCGGCATCGATCAGCCAGGCCCAGCCGCTCCCGAACCGCTTGACGCCCGCGTCGTTGATCTGTTTCTTGAAGTCGTCGAAGCTGCCGAACGTCGCCTTGATCGCGTCGCCCAGCGCGCCGGACGGGGCACCGCCTTTGCCCGGTCCCATGATTTCCCAGAACATCGTGTGGTTGGCGTGGCCGCCACCGTTGTTCCGCACGGCCGCGCGGATGTCCTCGGGCACCGTGTTGATGCTTCGCAGCAGATCATCGATCCCTTTCTGCTGCAGCTGCGGGTGCTTCTCGAGCGCCGCGTTCAGGTTGGTCACGTACGCCGCATGATGCTTGTCATGATGGATCCGCATCGTCTGCTCATCGATGTGCGGCTCCAGGGCGTTGTAGTCGTACGGAAGG
>JAIVJE010000339.1:0-3355 GCA_020200195.1 Acidobacteriota bacterium
GCGCAACTGGTCGTACGAGCGTGCGGTCGCTGCGGCGAGCTGCCGGTCACACGTGGTGCGTGGATCCCCTCCGCGGTAACTCGTCTTCGCCGCCAGCACGAGCGTTGCCGCCTGCGCATTCTCCACGGCAAGCCGTTCAGGAAACGCCTCGATCGTGCCTCCGTCCGGTATCACGCGCAGTGAGCTCTGGAACGACAGCCCTTTGCCGCCCGCCAGGTGGCCGACGAGGTCGAGCCTGTCGGACCCCACCACAACCGTCGTCGCATCCTGGAGGCGATCCATCCAGACAGAGAACGACATCTGTGCCGGCCTGTCCGCGCTGAGCCGCACCACGAGGACCTGATCGACCGCGCTCGAAAAGAACTCGCGTGTGTAGCGCACATCCCCGATCCGATAGCGGACCCGCACGATGGCCGAGTCGAGATCGAGCTCACGCCGATAGTCGCTGACGGCGCCTTCCTGCTCGAACATCAGACGCAGGTCGCCGAGCGTCTGGTAGGACTCGAGGCGGAACGGCCGCCCCATGCTCCTGCGCTCCGCGACCGCGTAGGCTTCAACGGGACGCCCCGCGAACAGGAGCCGCCGGACTTCCGGAAGCGCCGCGAGCGCGTCGGGGTTGTTCGTCTCCCTGGGTCCGCCCATCCACAGCGAGTCCTCGTTCAGCTGCACGCGTTCCCGTCGAACGCTGCCGAACACCATCCCTCCGAGCCGGCCGTTCCCGATCGGCATCGCGTGGTCCCACTGCGCCGCCGGCTGCCGGTACCACAACGTGGCGGCCGCTGCCAGTGCCGCATCTGTCTGCGCAAGCGCGGGGACTGCCACCTCTGACGGTGTCAGGAACGCAGCCGTCACGACGACCGCTGCAGCCGTTCGGCGGCACCGGCAACGCCAGTGGGCCATTTCGACTCCTCTCACGCAGGCGCCCACACGCCGCCGTCTGGATACGCCATCAGCAGCACGGCCAGATTCTCGTTCACTCCGCCGAGCCGGCAACTGTCGATCTGGCAAAAATCAATCGCGCCGGCGGTCAGGAGCTGTTTGAACATGACCCTGTTCGCGCAGTGCTCGCCTGTGGCGACGCCAATCGGTGCAATCGCCCTGCGGATCGCCGCGTGACCCAGGATGTCGTCCGGGCTGGTCGGTTCCTCCAGCCACCACGGAGTGAAGCGCGCCAGCGCGCGCATGCGCTCGATCGCCTCACCAACCTCCCATCTTTGGTTTGCATCCACCATCAGCTTCCGCGCAGGACCGATCTCCTCTCGAACGATCGCCACGCGGCGCACATCGTCCTCTTCGGAGGCGCCGACCTTGACCTTGAAATGCGTCCAGCCCTCGGCGAGCGCGTCCCGGCAGAGCTGACGGACTTTGGCGTCAGAGTAGCCAATCCATCCGACCGACGTGGTGTATGCCGGATAGCCCGTGCGCAACAATTCCGACTCGCGGAGCGGTTTCGATCCGGCATGTCTTTCCAGCAGGTCACTGGCTTCGTCTCTGGTCAGCGCGTCATCGATGTAACTGAAGTCGATACACTGCACGATCTGACCGGGCGTCATATCGGCCAGTAGTTTCCACACAGGCTTCCGCGCCTGTTTTGCGTGCAGATCCCACACCGCGTTGACGACCGCCGCCATCGACAAATGGATGACACCCTTCTCGGGCCCAAGCCATCGCAGTTGTGAATCGCCCGCGAGCTCGTGCCAGTACGCGCCATGATTGGCCGTGATGTCGTCCAGCTTCCGGCCGACGACGAGATGTTTGAACGCGTGAATCGCCGCTACGCAGATCTCGTTGCCGCGTCCTATCGTGAACGTGAAGCCGTGACCCTCGAGGCCGGCGTCCGTCTTCAAGATCACGTACGCGGCGGAGTAGTCCGGGTCCGGGTGCATGGCGTCCGTGCCGGCATGCGTCCGGGACGTCGGGAACCGGAGGTCCAGCACTTCGAGATCTCGGATCGTGATCGACACAGTGTTCTTGCCCTTCACGAGCGATCAGAGCCAGACGAGCGCTGCCGCCACTGATCCAGTCCGACGGCAGCCACGATGATGGAACCGGTGACGATCTGCTGGACCCAGTTGGGCAACCCCTGTTGCGAGCAGCCAATCTGAATGACGGTCATGATCGTCGCGCCCAGCAAAGTGCGAGGAGCGCCAGCGCGAGCAGCAGCCAGATCCCGGCCGGAATCAGGATCCACTGCCGGTCCCCCACGGTGCGCAACAGATCATTCAACCAGGTAACCGGCGCTTCCAGGCGTACCTCGCCCGCAAGACCTTTCGCCGCCCCGCGCACCACCAGCATCGTCCCGAGCGTGACGATGAATGGGACGACGCGGAGGCGGGTGATGAGGAGCCCGTTGACGGCGCCGCACAGAAGGGAGGCTCCGACGCCGCCAAGGGCTGCCGCCGCCGGGCTCACGCCGCTGCGCAGTAGCAACGCGATGACGACCGTGCTGAGCGCGATGATCGACCCAACCGACAGATCGATGCCGCCCGCGGCGATGATCATCGTCATCCCGAGCGCCGCCGTGCCGACAATCGCGGTCTGGCGCGCCATCAGCTCGAGGTTTGCGGGACGGAAAAACTGCGGGCCGATGATGGCACCGAACAGCGCACAGACGAGCAGCAGCCCAAGAAGCACGCCGCCGCGCTCGAGCAGCCGGGCGCGCGCGACCGCGATCATGCCTGCGTCGCCGCCATGATCAGCTCGTGCTCGCTGAGGCCACCAGCCGGCAATGCCGGACTCAACCGGCCGCGTGACATCACGGCGACGCGATCGCAGAGGCCGAGCAGCTCAGGGAAGTAGCTGCTGACAATCAGAACGGCGCGGGGCCGGCGCTCGGGTGCCGCGGCCGACACCAGCTCGTCGAGCAGCGCGTAGATCTGCGCCTTGCTGCCGACGTCGATCCCTCGGGTCGGCTCATCGAGCACGAGCACGTCAACATCGTGGTGGAGCAGCCGTCCAAGCGCGACTTTTTGCTGGTTACCGCCGGAGAGATCGATCAGTGGTTGCCGCGCACCCCGTGTACGAATCCCAAGCCGCTCAATCCACCGCGACGCCACGGCATCCTGACGGGAGGGCCAGATAAATGGCCATGGTCCGAGGCCTTCGAACCGTGTCAGCGTCAGGTTATCAGCGACGCTGAGGCCGAGCGCCAGGCCTTCCTCCTTGCGGTCTTCACTCAGCATCCCCATCCCGTGCATCCAGCTGCGGCGAGGAGACGGGTGTCCGCTGTATCCGAGTACCCGGATCCGCCCGGCCCGCACAGGCTCGAGGCCGAAGATCATCCGAAGCAGCCGCGTGCGGCCGGCGCCGAGCAGGCCGGCGATGCCGAGAATCTCGCCACCGTGCAACGTGAAGC
>JAIVJE010000339.1:3434-10286 GCA_020200195.1 Acidobacteriota bacterium
ACCGACAGAACCCCGACAGGTGAGTCCGGGGAGATTTCCGGGTGACCGAGTTGTGTCAGCGCGTCGCCGGCGATAGCCCGCATGCGGTGCCGCTGCAGGATGCCGTAGCGCGCCGGCTCGAGCCCCAGCAGAATGTTTTCCATGACCGACAGGTGCCGGGCGAGCGAGAGCTCCTGGTAGATCATCGCGACGCCGGCGTGGCGCGCATCGATTGGATTACGCGGACGGTAAGGGACACCGTCGAGCATCATCTCACCGGCGTCGGGCAGCAATGCCCCCGACAGGATCGCCATCAGCGTGCTCTTGCCGGCGCCGTTCTGACCGATGAGCGCGCACACCTCACCGGGAGCGACCGCAAGATCCACGTCATCGAGGGCGAGTGTCGCCCCGAAACTCTTACGGATCGCACGCATGGCGAACCCGGCGGCGCCGCGAGCGGCCACCTCTTCACGCGCAGGAGATACGCTCACTTCGAGAGATCCGGCTCGAGCACGGCTTTGACGTCTGGCTGATCCATCGTGTCTTTCGTGACGACGCGGACGCCGGTATCGATCCGGCGTTCGACCTTCTCGCCGCGGATGTGCGCGACGACGGTCTTCACCCCCAGGTATCCCATGCGCACTGGATCCTGCACGACGAGGCCATCGATGTACCCGTCCCTGAGGGCCTGGACGAGGTTCGGCGAGGCGTCGAATCCAACGAACCGGACCTTGCCGGCCCACCCGTTGTCCTGCAGCACGCGCAGCATTGCAAAAGTGCTCGACTCGTTCGGGCAGAAGATGCCATCGATCGACAGCCGCCCATCGGGAGCCTTGAAGCGGCTCAGCAGCGTCTCGCTTTTCTTGTAGGATCCTTCCACGTCAGCGCCGCCGTACTGGTTCGAGCTGACGACTTCGATACCGGGGTGAGCCTTGATCGCATCGAGGAACCCTTGCTCCCGTTTGGACGTGCTGTCGTGTCCTTCCGCGTAACGGAGCAGCACCACCTTGCCTTTCCCGCCGAGGCTCCGAGCGAGTTGTTCGCCCCCGAGCCGCCCCCCCTGGATGTTGTCGGTAGCCACGAAGCTGACGTAGTCCTCGCCCTTGAGCCCCGAATCGATGATCACGACCGGGATGCGGCTTCGGCCTGCACTTGTCACGGGCGCGACGAGCGCCGCCTCGTCCAGTGGCGCGAGGACGATGCCGGAAACGCCGCGCGTCACGAAACCCTCCAGTTCGGAGATCTGCGAATCACGGTCGTCCTCGCGAGCCGGACCGCGCCAGATGATGGAGACGTTCAGCTCGCGCGCAGCCTGGCGGGCGCCGGCGTGGATGCTCTGCCAGAAGACGTGCGAAGTACCCTTGGGGATGACGGCGATCGTCGGCGTGTCGACGCTGTCGCGCGAGCACGCCGCGGCGGCAATCGTCGGAATGACGAGTGCGAGTCCGGCGACCATGCGCAGCAATCGGTGTCTCATCCGTGCGCCTCTTCCTGATGTGATGTTCATCTCAGTCTCTCGGTTTGCGGAATCAGCGCACTGGCGCCGATTGGCAGATTCCAGAAGCGGTGCGCGTTGCCGCCGAGCACCGCCTCACGTTCGGCCTCAGGGCGGTTGGCGAGGTAGTCGATCACGACCGACATCGTTTGCGTGTAGTTCGCGGCGAGTGTGCACACTGGCCAGTCGGATCCAATCATCAAACGATCGGCGCCGAAGCACTCGAATGCCACGTCAAGATACTGCGTCAGCTCTGCGGGCGACCAGCGGCGCCAATCGGCCTCGGTGACGAGGCCGGACAGTTTCGCGCACACGTTAGGACAGTCGGCCAGGCGTTTCAGGTCGCGTGCCCACGGACCGATGGTTCCGGCTTTGATCGGCGGCTTCCCGAGATGGTCGAGCACGAACCGCTGCCGCTCGAATCGCCGGGCAAACACCACCGCGACCGGCAGACGCCGCGGGTAAATCAGAATGTCAAACGCGAGCCCGAATCGGTCCAGCAGAGCGATCCCGCGACAGAAGTCGGGATCGAGCAGAAAGTTGTCGTCCGGCTCACTCTGGACGATGTGTCGGACGCCGACAAGCTTCGCTTCCGACGCCAGCGCGTCGAGTTGACGCTCGACCTCTGGCGACCGGAGGTCGACCCACCCCACGACGCCAGCGATGAACAGGTGACGGTCAGCCAGGCGGAGCAACCACTCCGTCTCCTCGATCGATTGCCGTGCCTGCACGGCCACGCACGAGTCGAACCCCGCGGCGTCCATTTCCTGTTTCAGGTGGTCGGGCAGAAAATCGCGGGCGAGGGGACTCGTCGACTCGTCGATCCAGTCGTACTCGCGCGGATCGTATCTCCAGAAGTGCTGATGGGCGTCGATGCGCATCAGGCTTCCGTCGGCGGTATCGGCGTGCCGCCTCCGGCACTCGATGCATAGCACGCTTCAACGACCGCCATCGTCCGGATCGCGTCGTCCACCGTGCTGATCAGACTGTCGTCTTCACCGTCGACGAACCGTTGCAGATTCGACATGGGGCCCTCGAACGCCTCCGTGAACCAGGATCCCCGAAGCGGGACGTCTGTCCACGGACCCCTGTCCTGCGCGATCTCGAGACGATCGCCGGGCCCACCGGGATAATCGAGGCTGACCCCCAGCGTGAGCATGGCCGCGCCGCACGTGCCTTCGATCTTCATATGGGATGCGCGATGTCCGTCCGTCTGGCGGTGGGTATGGTTGAGCATCAGGGAGCAGCGAATGGCGTCGCCGTAATCGAGGATGATCGTGCTGCGAGTGTCGCGGTACTCGGGTAGCGCAGGGTGCGCCGCGACACGACAATATGCACCGGCGGGCTCTCCGATGAGCCACCGGATCGTGTCGAGGTAGTGAATAGAGTGATACAGGATTTCGAGGCGTGGCGCCTCGCGCAGAAACGTCCACAAGTGCCACGGCTGCTCTGCGACCAGCCGTACTTCCACGTCGACGATCGAGCCCAGCGCCCCTTCTGCCATCAGGCTGCGCACCGCGAGCACATTCGGGCTGAACCGCAGCTGAAAGTTCACCGCCGCCACGAGGCGCCGCGCCCGGCAGACAGCCAGGATCTGTCTGGCCGCAGCGAGATCGTCCCCCATAGGCTTCTGGATCAGCACGGCCGCACGACCGGGAGGCGTTCCAGAATGCCTTCAATCTGATCGCCAGGCACGGCCAAGTCGAATACGACGCCTTCGACGCGGCACGCTTCGTCGAGACTCGCAAAAGTAGTGGATACGGCGAATTCGCGCGCGGCTGCGCGCGCTGCGTCGGCGCGGATGTCGAACAGACCGATCACCGGCAGGTCCAGCCTCCGGTATGCCGGTAAATGTGCAGTGGTGACGATCGCGCCGGTACCGATGATGACGATCGGCCGCGGCCGCGAGGGCCGCGGCCAGGCCTGCGTGGACGTGTCGAGCGCAGGCATGAGTCAGGCGATCAGCCCCTGCGGACGCGGTCCGTTCCCGGCGCCTCCGCGGGCTGATCGTCGGTGGAGAGGTCGAACAGTGATTCCATCGGCGCCCACCACTCGCCGGGCGCCACGCCGGGCGCAGGCCGCTGAAGCCCTTTCATCAGCCGTTCCCACTCTGCGACGCGCGGATCGGAGGCGATGTGCGCGGCGAAGATGCGTCTGTAATCGAGGTTATCCTGCGTCTCCACACTCATGACGAGCCGGCGGCCGAGGATGTGTATCGCCAGGTTCTTCACACCCGCACGCCGGAGGCTCCGCACCACTTCCGGCCACACGCGGCGGTGGTAGGCGCGGTATTCCGCAATGGCGGCGCCATCGTCTTTCAACTCGATGGTGAGAACATGACGGCTCATCTGGATTCGACCACATTCTGCCGGGCACGGCCCAGCCCGTCGATGCCGAGCTCGACGCAGTCTCCAGGCTTCAGGTACACCGGAGAGGGACGCATGCCGAGGCCGACACCAGCGGGTGTGCCGGTGCTGATCACATCGCCGGGCAACAACGTCATGAACTGGCTGACATAGCTGATGAGGGTCGGCACGTCGAAGATCATCTGCGCCGTCGTGCTTTTCTGTCGCACCTCACCGTTGACCGTGAGCCACATCCCCAGCCGGTGGGGATCCGGGATTTCGTCGCGAGTGGCGAGAAACGGGCCCATCGGGGCGAACGTGTCGGCACTTTTGCCCCTCACCCATTGTCCGCCGCGCTCGAGCTGAAAGCTGCGCTCCGAGTAGTCGTTGTGAAGAACGTAGCCGGCGACGAACTCGTCAGCGCATTCTTTGGTCACATACCGGGCTTCCGCGCCGACGACGACGGCGAGTTCGACCTCCCAGTCGACTTTCGAGGCCTGTCGGGGCATCACGATCGGGTCATCCGGGCCCGTGAGTGCGGTCGTGGACTTCAGGAAGATGACCGGCTCCTCGGGCGGAGCCATCCCGCTCTCGGCCGCGTGATCGCGGAAATTCAGGCCGATGCAGACGATCTTGCTGGGCCGCCGAAACGGCGGTCCGCGGCGTGCATCGGTAGGCACGCGCGGAGCGGCATCCGCGTGGCGCGCCGCCCAGTCGCGCAACTGGTCGATCCCGCGGTCCGAGAAGAACGCCTCGTCATAATCGCGCCCGAACCCACCGGCGTCGACGCACGTTCCGTCGTCCATCTGGATGCCCGGCCGCTCGGCGCCTGAGGGGCCGAAGCGAATCAGCTTCATGCCACCAGCACCCCGCCGTCAAGAGGGTAGGCCTGTCCCGTCACGAAGGCGGCTTCGTCCGAACACAGATAGACCGCCAGCGCCGCCACCTCGTCGGCCGTTCCCATGCGACCGATCGGCTGATACTCGGATAACTGCCGAAACATCTCCGCTTCACGGCCGGGATAATGTTCCGCCAGGTAGCGGTCGACGAAAGGCGTATGGATCCGTGCGGGACAGATGCAGTTGCACCGGATCTTCTCTTTGACGTAATCGATGGCAATCGACATCGTCATGGTGTGCACGGCGCCCTTGCTCATCGAGTACGCAAAGCGATCTCGGAGGCCGATGAGGGACGCGATCGAGGCCATGTTGAGAATGACGCCGCCGCCCTGGCGGCGCATGATCGGGATGGCCGCCCGTGCGCACAGGTAGACACCCTTCACATTCACCTCGTAGAGGCGATCGAGATCGCGCTCCGACGTGTGCTCAATAGTGCCTACGTGGGCGATTCCGGCGTTGTTCACGAGAATGTCGACCCGGCCCGCGGCACCGAGCCTGTCGAACGCAGCGGCCACCTGCCCAGCCGCAGTTACATCGCACACGAGCGCGTCCGCCTTGCCTCCAGCCGTCTCGATCGCAGACACTGTGGAGCGCGCCCCCGCTTCGTCGCGATCGATCACGACGACGTGCGCGCCCTGCCGAGCGAAGCGCGTAGCGATCGCTGCGCCAATGCCGGAACCGGCGCCGGTGACGATCGCGACCTTGCTTGTCAGGTTGAACATGGGCGCCTGAAGTGTTCGCAGGCGGCGATTCTAGCGCCGGACGCCGGCGATGTCAAAGAACTTTAGCGGTTAAGTAAAGGGATTTGTGAGAATGCAGCCGCGTCAGGTCGTTCGGGCTCTGGCGATGGGCGCGCTCGCGTGCGCATCGGCAGTCGGCCTTGCGCAGACCGGCACAGGCACGGCGGCACAGCCCCAGCGTCCCCCGGGGTTCCGGACGGAAGTGAACTTCGTCCGAGTGGACGTGTATCCGACGGCCGACGGCGTGCCCGTGCAGGACTTGCGGGCGGAGGACTTCGAGCTGCTCGAGGACGGAGTGCCGCAGGCGATTAAGACGTTCGAGCACGTCGTCATCCGGCCTGTCGGCGCCGAGAGCGCCCGTGCCGAACCGAGCACATTGGAGGCGGCGAGACAGGCCGCCGCGAACCCGCGCAACAGGGTCTTCGTTCTGTTTCTCGACGTCCCTCACGTCACCGTGGCCGGGTCTCACAACATCAAGGAGCCGTTGATCCGCCTCGTGGATCGGATCCTGGGGCCGGACGATCTCGTCGGCGTGATGACTCCGGACATGTCGGCCGCGGACGTGACGCTGGGCCGCAAGACTGAGGTGCTCGCGCGCGGATTGCGGGAAAACTGGCCGTGGGGCAAGCGATTCGACAACATCCGCCTGGACGAACGTGAGCGGTTATACGAGCGGTGTTATCCGGTGCTCCTGAAAGAAAGCGGGACCGCCGGCGACGGTTTTTCGAGGCTTGCCCGTGAGCTGATCAACCGGCGGCGGGAGCGCATGGTGCTCGATGCCATGAACGAGCTGGTGCTGTATCTCGGGGGCATTCGCGAGGAGCGTAAAGCAATCCTCACGGTGACCGAAGGGTGGCACCTCTACCGTCCGGATGAGAGCGTGACGGCCCTGAGGACCGACGTCGGCGGCCGGACCGAGCCTGTACCGGGCGTGGACCCGATTACCGTCGGGCCAGACGGACAGATCACAACGAAAGACAAGCGGAGTTACGGCGGGACCACGAAGTCAGAATGCGACGCGGACCGTATGCGGCTCGCGATGATGGACAACGAACGCTACTTCCGCGACATACTCGATACGGCCAACCGGAACAACGCGACTTTTTATCCGATCGATCCACGGGGCCTCCCGGTGTTCGACGCACCCATCGGCCCGCTCGCGCCGCCGTCGCCTGCCGTTGACGCCGCCATCCTGCGTCATCGTCAAGATACGATGCGCGTGCTCGCCTCCAATACCGACGGCATCGCGGTCATGAACAGCAACGATCTGGACCGCGGGCTCAAGCGCATTTCGGACGATCTCTCGTCGTACTATCTGCTTGGTTACTATTCGACAAACACGAAACTCGACGGCAAGTTCCGCGGAATCAAGGTTCGTGTGAAGCGCCCTGGAG
>JAIVJE010000340.1 GCA_020200195.1 Acidobacteriota bacterium
TTCAGCACGTCCCGCACAGCGATCGCCTTGTCGAACGCCGCCTGGATGCTCCTGGCCGGCTCGGTTTCACCCGGCTTCACCACGTAGGCCACGCGCTTGACGTCGGTGCCGAAGTTCATGATCTGCACACCGCGGTCGATCATGACGACGTCGCCCGGCTGGATGCTGCGGGCCGTGGACGTGGCGACGATGCCGTCGGCACCGGTGATGTAGACGGATGGCATGTCGGAACTCGGAACCGAGGGCCGCGCTCGAGGAGGCGATCCTGGAGCCACCACGCCACGTCCTCGAGGGTGGTCCTGCCAGCCGTGATGACCTCATTCGACAACGCGCGCTCCGCGAGCTGGACGGCGATGCCGGCAGCTTCACCGAAGACCACGATCTCCGACGCGACCCGGCGCGAGCGGAATTCGCTCACAAGGCGTTCCGCGCTCACCATCCGCGAGGCGTACGGCTCTCCAAGCGTTTTCACCAGGTGCTGATACACGGCGTGGGAGAGGCCGTCAGCCGGGCCGATCTCGTCGGACATGTTGACGGCAATGCGTCTGGGGTTACGTGATTTCACGAAAGCCGCGACCTTCGACGCAGGGGCGAAGATGTCGTAGGCCCCTGACTGCTCTATCAGGTAGCCGCTCGGCCCGAGCGCCGCGCGTTCGATCCGGTCCCCCCCGCGGTCGGTGAAGATGTAGTAGCCCACACCGGAGATGTAGCCGCGGCCGAGATCCTCCCAGAGCGTGGACTCGACGATGAAGCGGCATGAGCGGCAGGAGACTCTGACGTCGCCCGCGAGCGGGTCAAATAGGCGTATCATCCACCCATCCCATGGTCGGCCAAACGGTTTCCCATTACCGCATCGTCGAGCAGCTCGGCGCCGGCGGCATGGGTGTCGTTTACAAGGCCGACGATTTGCGGCTGAAGCGGGCCGTCGCGCTGAAGTTTCTTCCCCTCGAACTGACGCGCGATCCTGAAGCCAAACAGCGACTCATCCAGGAAGCGCAAGCGGCTTCGGCGCTCGATCACCCCAATATCTGCGTCATCCACGAGATCGACGAAACGCCCGACGGGCGCGTCTTCATCGCGATGGGGTACTACGAGGGGGACACGCTGAAGGCGCGGATCGCGCGTGGACCCCTTCCCGTGGCCGACGCGGTCGACATCGCGATGCAGGTCGCCCGCGCCCTCGCCGGCGCGCACGAGGCCGGCATCGTCCATCGCGACGTGAAGCCCGCCAACATCATGGTGACCCACCGCGGCGAGGTGAAACTCGTCGACTTCGGTATTGCGAAGTTGACGGGGCAGACCCGCGTGACGCGGACTGGAACCACGCTGGGCACTGTAGCCTACATGGCGCCCGAACAGATTGCGGGGCGCGATGCAGACGAGCGGTCGGACATCTGGGCGCTTGGCGTCGTGCTGTTCGAGATGCTGACGGGCCGCCTGCCGTTTCGCGGGGATCACGAGATTGCGTTGATCAACGCGATCGTCAACGACCAACCTCGCAGCGTGCGCGAGCTGCGGACCGAGGTGCCGCCGTCGCTGGATCGGGTCGTGGCGCGAGCGCTGGAGAAAGATCCTGCCGCGCGCGACGCGTCGGCGCGCGAATTCCTGCAGCACCTGACCGAGATGCAGCCGCGACTGACCGGCACGGTCCCGCTCGCAGCGGCGCCGCCGCGCTGGCGCACTCTGGCGCGCCCACGCGTGGCCGTGCCCGTGATGCTCGTGTTGCTCGCCGTGGCGGCGACCGGCGCCTTGTCGATTGCGCGTGCCAGCAATGCCCGGCGCGTCAAGGTCACGGCGGTCGCCGACATCAGGCGGTTGGTTGCAGAAGACGACTACGTCGGTGCCATGGCTGTTGCCAACGAGGCCAGCCGCGTGGTCGGCGGCGATCCGGCGCTCTCGAGTCTGTGGCCCGCCATGTCGGTCGTGCGGTCGCTGCAAAGCACACCGCCTGGCGCCCGCGTGCTGGTCCGTGATGCGCAGTTGCGCCACGACTGGCACTTGCTCGGCGAAACACCCATCCCGCACGCGCGCGTCCCGCTCGGCGTCAGCAGATGGAAGTTCGAGAAGGCTGGTTACGACACGGCGGAATTCGTCGAGTCGTCGGGCGGCCCACAGGCATTCCAGAGGCTCCGTACGGGCGTCGAGCTGACGCCATCGGGCAGCGTTCCGCCAGGCATGGTGAGGGTCCCCCCATCGCGCCTGGCGTTGACGCTTCTCGGCTATAACTACAACCTGACGATTCCGTCCGCGGAGTACCTGATCGACGATCACGAAGTGACGAACAAGGAATTCAAGGAATTCCTCGACGGCGGCGGCTACAACAAGCGTGAGTACTGGACAGAACCAATCGTGAAAGATGACCGCACACTGGCGTGGCAGGATGCGATGGCACTCTTCCACGATCAGACAGGCCGTCCCGGTCCGTCGACGTGGGAGGTTGGGACGTATCCACAAGGACAAGATGATTTTCCCGTCGCGGGCGTTAGTTGGTACGAAGCGGCTGCGTACGCCGCGTTCAAGGGCAAGCGTCTGCCGACCATTTATCACTTTGTGAACGCAGCAGGCCCGGGATTCGCCGCCCAGATCGCGCCGCTCAGCAACGTCGCGGGCAAGGGGCCGGTGGCGGTGAAGCGGAGCCGGGCGATCAGTCCGTTTGGTCTGTATGACGTCGCCGGCAACGTCAAGGAATGGTGCTCGAACGAGATGCCGCCGGGACGCCGGTACATTCTCGGCGGCTCGTGGAACGAGCCCGACTACATGTTTCTCTACGCCGACGCGCGCTCGCCCCTCGATCGATCCGCGCAGCACGGGTTTCGCTGCGTCCGGTATCCGACCCCGGCGAGCCTGCCAGAAGCGACGACCCGCGCAGTCGAACGCCGCGTGCGCGACTACGCCACTGAGAAGCCGGTGTCGGATGAAGTGTTCGGCGTGTATGAAAGTCTGTTTGCGTACGATCCGGCGCCGCTCGACGCGAAGGTCGAGAGCGTCGACGACAGCGCAGCCGGCTGGCGGCACGAACGCGTCTCGTTTTCAGCCGCGTACGGCGGCCAACGGCTTATCGCGCATTTGTACCTGCCGAAGCAGGTGAAAGCGCCATATCAGACGATCCTTTACTGGCCCGGATCGAGCGCGCTTCGCCCGGGATCCAGCGACGCGATCGATACGTCTGCGTTCGATTACCTGCTTTTGAGCGGTCGCGCCGTACTCACGCCGGTGTATTTCGGCACGCTCGATCGGTTCGACGGACGCGGCTCGTCGTGGCCCGACACCACGCGCGCGTACCGTGACTGGGTGACGAAACAGGTCAACGACGCGCGGCGCGCGCTCGACTATGCCGAGACGCGGCCCGACAGCAAACGCGACGGCCTCGGCTACATGGGATTCAGTTGGGGTGGCCGCATGGGGTCGATCGTCCTCGCGCTCGATCCGCGGCTGGGCGCGGCCGTCTTCATGGCGGGGGGACTTTCCGCTGCCGACGCGCCGCCGGAAGTCGATCCGCTGAACTTCGCGCCGCGAGTGTCCACCCCTGTGCTCATGGTGAACGGCGATTCCGACTACATCTTCGAACTGGCAGCGTCGCAAAAACCGTTGTTCCGATTGCTGGGTTCGCCCGCCGACCGCAAGCGCCACCTCGTGTTGCCAGGCGGGCACGGCATCATCGGCGACAAGCGCAGTCAGGTCATCCGCGAGATCCTTGACTGGTTCGATCGATATCTCGGACGTCCCTGAACGGTGTTCACGCCCATTCACGTCGAGATTTGCCCACCCGACGCCACTCCCTTCACCACTACTTCCCGCGCCGCTGAGAACGCATGCTGTGCCTCTGACGCAGAGCGAAACGGCCGGGTGCGCAGCTCGCGAGCGGTGATCTCGAGCAAAACCTCCCGGCCCTCAAACGGATCGGGCGTGATCGTGAGGCGCGTTCCGTCGAAACGCATGGCATATCCGGATCCGGTGTCGTCCGTCTGAATCTCGGTCCAGCCGTTGCAGAAGGTCAGGGACGCCAGGTCACCGATGCGCAAGAAGAAGTAGTCGCGGAGCAAGTCGTCCAGCGTCAGCGGCGCGGCCGTGTGCAGGTGGCGATCGCGGGCGGCTTCCATGTCGGTGAAGAACGGCGCCCAGTGGGAATCGCTTCGGTGGCGTCGGTACACGTGCAGCGCGTGGTGTGCCACGAGCGCCGCTGCATAGGGCCTGGCGGCGAGCCGCTCGACGCCACGCGGCCAGACCGCACGCCGGACATCGTCGGGCGCGCTGACGAAGTCGAGGACGCGACCGGTGACGTCGTCCACAACCGGAGCGACATCCGCCTCGCGCCACCCGTTGTCGTGTTCTTCGATGGCGTGCAAAACCACACAATGCTGTGGCGCGTCGGGAAAGCCGTTGGCGCGCCACTGCCGCATGATGCGGAAGGCCAGCGCCGCATGATCCGGTTGCGTGATGAGCACTTGAGATGATCCATTGAGCTGGATGATCATGTTGTGCAAGTTTATGGCGTTTGCTGCGGCGTCAAGTCGGCCGCGCTGACACCGATCGCCACGATCAAGGCACGCGGCAGCAGTTGGCCGGTCCCAAGGATCCTCGTCATCGTCGATTTCAGACTCGATCCCTGCTCTACGTGCCGACACGCGGCAGAATCGCGCTCATTTCTGACGCCGTGAACGCGCGAAGCGACTGCGTCCGCACGTTGCCCAGGCCGCCGACGGTCAACATCAGCGCGGTCAGCGAGGCGTCGTCCGGCGCTTCGACGATGGCGACGATGTCGTACTGGCCGATGGTCCAGTACACGTCCTTGAGGCTGGCGCCTGCCTTCTTCGCCATGTCTCTGAGCGCGTCCGCGCGCTTGCCTGTGTCTTTGACGTTCCGGATTCCCTGCTCCGTAAACTGGCCGAGGACGATGTAAGTAGCCATTCACGCTCCTCCGAGGGGATCATAATCCCTGATCCCCTCGGACACGGATTCCGGGCCGACGAAGACGCGCCCGGCAAACAGCGCGGGCCAGCCCGCAGCGCGGATCATCGGACGTCCAGACGGCCCGTGAGCCCGCCGGCTGAATTGTTGCTGACACGGATCCTGAACTCGCCCGGCTCCACGATCCATTTCATCTCCCGGTTGTAGAAGCCGAGATGTTCGGACGTCAGCGTAAAGCTGAGGCGGCGGCGTTCCCCCGGCCGAAGCGTGATTCGTTGGAAGCCCTTCAATTCCTGCACGGGCGGGGCGACGCTCCTCACGACGTCCGTAACGTACAACTGAATCACCTCGTCGCCCTCGCGGTTGCCGATGTTCTCGACGGCGACCGACACCGTCTCGCTGCCGTCCGGGGCAATGACGCCGGCGCCGAGCCGCAGGTCGGTCAACCGGAACTCTGTATAACTCAGGCCGTAACCGAATGGATACAACGGGGTCCACGGCACGTCGAGGTACTTCGAAGTGTATTTGTCGGCCTCGGTTGGCGGACGTCCCGTGCTCTTTGCGTTGTAGTAGATCGGTACCTGCCCCACCGTCCGCGGGAACGTAACCGGCAACTTCCCTCCGGGACTCACCCTGCCGAACAGCACATCGGCCACGGCATGGCCAGCTTCGGTACCCGGAAACCAGGCTTCCAGGATGGCGTGGGCATTCTCGGCGAGCCAGGGGATGCTGAGCGGGCGCCCGTTGATCAGCACGACCGCTACGGGCTTGCCGGCTGCGATGACGGCTTGTGCCAGCTCGAGCTGTCGTCCTGGTAAGTCCAGCGAGGTGCGTGAGGCGGCTTCGCCGCTCATGCCGCCTGTCTCGCCGATGACGAGCACGACCGCGTCGGCGGCGCGCGCCGCTTTGACGGCTTCATCGATGCTCGCTCTCCCTGCATCGCGTCCGGTGCCGCCGTCCATCAGCATCTTTACATCGAGCGCAGCGCCTGCCGCGTGGACTATGCGCGTGCCCGTCGGTACGGCGGCGCGAATACCTGCGAGCACCGTCACGACATCGTCGGCGCGACCGTCACCCGTCCAGCTGCCCATCATGTTCGGGCGATCGTCCGCCAGGGGGCCGATCACTGCGAGATGCCCGACCGACGGCGACAGCGGAAGCACGGCCCGATCGTTCTTGAGGAGGACCATCGACCGCGCGGCCAGCTCGCGGGCCGCGGCGCGGAACTCCGGCTGCATGATCGTAGCTTTCTCGCGCCCCTCGTCCGCGTACGGTCGATCGAACAGCCCGGCGCGGACTTTGATGCGAAGCACTCGCCGCACGGCCTCGTCCACGACCCCGATCGGCAGTCGTCCCTCGTTGACGAGGCGTGGTCCGTTCGTGACGTAGGACCGGCTGACCATTTCCATGTCCACGCCCGCGGCCAGCGACTGCCGAGCCGCGTCAGCTTCGTCGGCCGCGACGCGGTGGTTGATGACTTCGACGACCGATTTGTAGTCGGACACGACGAGGCCGTCGAACTTCCACTCGCCCCGAAGCACCTGCGTCAGCGTGAAAGGGTTGGCGGAGGTGGGCACGCCGTTCAGGTCGTTGAACGCGCTCATGAACGTCCCCACGCCGGCGTCCACTGCTGCCTTGAAGGGCGGCAAGTACACGCTGCGCAGCGTGTGCTCGGACATGTCCGAGGTGTTGTAGTCGCGGCCTGCCTCGGCGGCGCCGTACGCCACCCAGTGCTTCGCGCAGGCGATCACTCTGTCTGGCTGACTGTAGTCGTCGCCCTGGAAGCCTCGGACGCGTGCCCGGGCCATGACGGCGCTGAGATACGGGTCTTCGCCGGCGCCT
Organism: Acidobacteriota bacterium; assembly: GCA_020200195.1. Taxonomy (GTDB): domain Bacteria; phylum Acidobacteriota; class Vicinamibacteria; order Vicinamibacterales; family 2-12-FULL-66-21; genus JAIVJE01. The sequence goes on from JAIVJE010000340.1 coordinate 6,751, forward strand.
TCGGCGATGCGTCCCCACCGGGCGTCACGTGCGATGTCGACCATCGGCGCGAACGTCCAGTGCACACC
>JAIVJE010000045.1 GCA_020200195.1 Acidobacteriota bacterium
GTTTCCGCGCGTCGTCTCCCTCGTGTTCAAAGAGAGCGCAATCGTCGTGCAGGCAGACATCTATAACCGCCGCAACGAGAAACAGAAGGTTTATACGGTCCGCCGGGTCGAGCAGATCGAAGGTATCTGGACCGCGATGGACGCCGTGATGACCAACGCGCTCGAGAAATCCCGCACGGAGCTGGTCGTCGAAAATGCGGACTACAACGTCGGGCTGAAAGAGCTCGACTTCAGCCGCCGCGAGTTGGAGCGGGGCGTGGTCAAATGAGCGCGCAGCTTGCCCGTGCCATCTACCGGTGGCGGTTTCCTCTCAGCGCGCTGCTGATTCTCGGCGCAATCCTGTTCGCGCCGAGCGCGAACATCACCCGCATCGACAACGACATCACCGCATGGTTCTCGACCGACGACCCGGTCTACAAAGATTACGCCCACTTTCGCGAGGAGTTCGGTGGGACCCGGACGCTCATCATCGCGCTGCAGGCCGATTCCCCCGAGAGGCTCTTCTCTCGGGACATGCTGCGCACCATGACCGAGGTATCCGGAGACATCGAACGCCTGGACACCGTCCAGCGCGTCGACAGCCTCGCCTCCGCGACCATCGTCGAGGCGATAGCGGCGCGTGGTGACGGCGGGCAATTCCGTCAGCCGGGTTCCAGCCAGCCGGAATCGGCCGAGGACGGTGGGCTCGACGTTCGTCCCCTGCTCGAGGATCTCGAGACGCGCTCGCCCGACGACATCAGAGGCCGCGCGCTTCGCGACGATCTCATTCGTGGCGACCTCGTCTCCGAAGACGCGACGGTCACGGCGATTGTGGTCAGCTTCGACGAGGACCGCATCGACGACGTGCGTGCGGGAGTGATTCAGCAGATTCACGAAATCGTGGATCCGAAGCTGCCCCCGGGTGTCGAGGCGTTCTATAACGGCAGCCTCGAAATCAGCGAAACCTACAACCGGGTCACGCTCGACAATCAGATAAAGTTCACGCCGCCGATTCTGCTCGTCACCATTGCGGCACTGTATTTCATGTTCCGCTCCATCAGAAAGACCGCGGTCGCGGTGTTTGCGGTGGCCGTCAGCGTGCTATGGACGCTCGGCCTGTATTCGCTGATGGGCTTCAGCTACAACGTGCTGTCCAGCATGATCGTGCCGCTGACCGTGCTGCTCGCCATCGCGGACGACGTCCACATGATGCAGCACTGGAGTGAAGAGCAGCGTCTTGGTGACGTGCAGCAGACGTTCACGCGGACCATCTCGCACCTGGCCGCGCCGCTGTTCGGCGCCAGCGCCACTACGTCGCTCGGGATGCTCTCGCTGGCAACCAGCGATGTCGTGGCAGTCCGAACGTTTGGAATCGGATCCGCGGTGGGCATCATGGTCGACTTCGTCATCTCGCTGATACTGGTGCCAACGCTGCTGAGCCTGGCGCGTCCGGAGACGGCGCAGGCTCCGCATGAGCGGTACCTCGTAAAGCCGCTGCAGCGCATTGCCAGACTCTCGTGCGCACACCCCGGGCGCGTGCTCGCCGTCTCGCTGGTCGTCGGCGTCGTGGCCGCCCTCGGCATCCTGCGGCTGCGAGTGGACACCAACCACATCAATTTCTTCAGCAAGAATCACCCGATCAGCCGCTCGGCGGCGGTCATCGACCGGCAGCTGTCCGGTGTTTACAGCTTCCAACTGATGTTGGAGGGGCCGCCAGACTCACTCAAAACCCCGGATGCGCTGCAACGCATCGACCGGCTGCAGGCGGAGCTACGCAAGTTCCCTTACGTGCGGAAAGTGACCTCGGTGGCCGACTACGTGAAACGGATCAACAAGGAGCTCAACGACGGGCGCGAGGAGGCCAACACGATTCCTTCGGATGCGTCCACTATCGCCCAGGAGCTGTTCGTGTTCACGCTCGGCGGGGAGGGGCGGCATGAGCTCGAGCGCGTGGTCGCGAGCGATTTCTCGCGGGCGCAGATCTCCGTCAAGTTGCAGGCCATGAGTTCGGATCTCGTCCTCGAACAGGTCGAGCAGGCGGACCGGACGGCGAAGGCGGCGTTCGAAGGGACCGGCATCTCCGTCTTGACGACGGGATCGGGCCGCTTGTTCAGCACCCTGGATCACTACCTGGTCATGTCGCAAATGACCAGCTTTGGCACCGCGTTCGTGACGGTGTTCGCGGTCATCTTCGTCGTGTTCCGTTCGGCCCGCTTCGGACTGTTGACCATCATCCCGAACGTTCTCCCCGTGCTCGCGGTCCTCGGCGTCATGGGCTATCTCGATATTTCGATGAACGTCGCGACGGTGATGGTCGCCAGCATCGCGCTCGGCGTGGTGGACGACGACACCATCCATTTCGTCAACCGGTACCGACGAGAGGTGTCCGCCGGTGCCTCGACCGACGAAGCAATCCAGACCGCGACGGAGCACGAAGGGCGGGCGTCGCTTACCACCGCGATCATCAACAGCTGCGGCTATGGCGTGCTTCTCCTGTCGGAATACAAGCCGACGGCATGGTTCGGCGGTCTGCTGGCGTTGACGATGGCCGTGGCGTTCCTCGCCGAGGTGTTCATCCTGCCGGCGATGATCAAGGTGCTCCCACACGTCTACGGGCACGAGGCGATTCGACGAACTGGCAGACACGGGTTGGCCGCTGCTTGAGACTCGCACTCCTGATTATCGCGGGCTGCCTCTGGGCCATTCCAGTATGCGGGCAGGTGCCGACCGGTTACGTCTCCGCTCTCGTCGCCTCCTTTCCGAACCGCGATAATGCCGCCGAGTTGCGGGCGCGCGCGTTCGTCGAGGAGAAGGTGGAAGTTTCCCACCGGCTCCGGCTCACGCTCTCGGGGTTCGCCGAAGCCCTCGTGGCGGACCGTGGGGATGAAGGCACAACCACGACGGTCTTTCGTGTGCAGGACGCGAACATCGAGCTCAGGGCGAGGCGCCTCGATCTGCTCGCTGGCTTCGCTCGAGTTGCCTGGGGGACGCTCGATGAGCTGCAGCCCACAGACGTCGTCAATCCTCTCGACGTGTCACGGTTCTTTTTTGAGGGACGGAACGAGGCGCGCATGCCGGTTCCGCTCGTCCGCGCGCGCATCTTCATCGAGGGGGACACCAGTGTCGAAGCGATCTACGTACCGTTCTACCGCCGGGGCCGGTTCGATCAGCTCGATGAGAAGACGTCACCGTTCAGCGTCACCCCGGATCCAGGCACGGGCCTCGTTGTGTGTCTCGCCATCGGGTGCCCGACGCTTCCGCCGACGGTCGTCACATTCGAGCCTGACCGCCAGGCGCGCAACGCGCAGGGCGGCGTCAGGCTGACGGCCACGACCGGCCGGGTCGACTGGAGTGTTGCGGCGTTCCGGGGGTTCGAGCCGTTCGGACTCTACACGCTGATGGGCGTCTTACCAGCATCCCCGTCAGTCGTACGGATCAATCAGGTGTTCCCTCGCTTCACGATGATTGGCGGCGATTTCGAGACTGTTTTTGGAGAATGGGGAATCCGCGGGGAGGGCGCGGTTCATACTGACGACAGTTTCCAGTCCACCGACCTCCGCATCGTCCAGGGGCACTCGCTCGAGGGAGGTATCGGCGTGGACAGGAAGGCCGGCAGCTACACGTTGAGCGGGACGGTGCTCGTTCATCACGAGGCGTATGATGCGCCGTTGCGGACGCCCGACGGTATACGCAAGGACCGGAACGATGTGTCGTTGGTTGTGTCAGGGGACCGCACGTTCGCACGGGAACGATATCGGCTGCGCACCTTCGGCGTTTACACGCCGAATGAACACTCCGCGTTCGTGCGGGGCATCGGGACGGCCAGCGTGCGCGACAACCTGGTCCTGGAGGGTTCGGCAGGATGGTTCCTCGGGACTGGGAATGACACGGTGGGCCGTTTCAGCGATAGCGACTTCGGCTACGTGCGGCTGAAGTACTTCTTCTGAGCATTTATGCCGGCTGCCATCCAGCCGGCAGATCCGGCAGTCCCGCGCGTTTCGACGCCTTCGGCATGGCGTCGCGGATCACCTGCTCGAGCTCTTCGAGGTACGCGACGAATCGCTGCCGGCCTTCCGCCGAAAGGCGGCATAACGTCTGAGGACGGCGGTTCTCAAATCCCTTCCAGACCTCCACCAGCCCCGCTTCCCGCAGCACGTCGAGATGGCGGCTCAGATTGCCGTCCGTGAGCGCGCACAGCCGCTTCAGTTCGGAGAACAGCAGTCCTTCGGGGCGCGTGACGAGCGACGTCATGATTCCCAGCCGCGCCTTTTCGTGCAGCACACGTTCGAGCCCCTCGTACGCGAAGCGGCCCGGTTCCTCGGGCGGCTCCGGCTTCTTCTTTCTCATTGTTTCGCTGATGCTGTCCTTTCCAGATTCCAGTACAGAACCGCCGCGGCCATCAACTGACCCGTGCCGAACGTGCCACCGACCCACCAGCCGCTCAACGTCCGTGATCCTCCGGCGACCCAGAGGAGCGCCACGCCGGCCGCATAGTAGAAAAGTGCCACGGCGCCGCTCGCGCGAGGAAGATAAGGGCGCGAAGCGAACGTGCCGATGCCGAAGCAGATTGCCCACAAGCCGGGCAGCAGTGGAATCAACGTCGTGTCCAGCCGGATGAAGCACGCCGAGATGAGTGCCGCGGCGAGCAGGCTCGGCAGAAACTGCCCCACAACCTGTCTGGTCCGACGACGCTCGCCGGCCTCGTCGCGGACCACGTAGTTGTAGACGATCTCGCTGGCGCCGACGAAGCCCGCGCACGCCGCCACGGCCGCCCAGTACAGCACGAAGCCAACAGGATCTTGCGAGGCGAGCGCCGGCGGCTGCACAGCGGCCGCCGCGTATCCGATTACGCCGGACGCCGCCACCGGGAGAGATCGGTATCCGCGATACACCTCGCCCTTGGCGATCTGTTGGTGGATCTCTGCAACCTGGCTCAACGCGCGTGAGAAATCCATAGTCTTGAACTACTTTGCACGACAAAGATTACGGTGTCAATTGTCACTCAAGGGGGACAACTCCCCAGCCTTGGGAGCCTCGGGACCCGTAGTACGATAAGGGCTCGGATGAAAGGATACGCAAACGCCCAGCTTCTTGTGACACCGCGTGAGCTGGCGGCAATGATCGAGGGCGCCGGCGCCAAGCGGCCGTTAATCCTGGACCTTCGGCCGCCGGAAGCGTACGCGGCGGGACATATCCGTGGCGCGATCCATCTCGATCTCTGGGGCATCAGCCTGATCGACACCGACCCTGCGCCGCTGAAGGCTTTCATGTGGATGATCGAGCACGTGCTGGGGGCCCATGGTGTGGACGGCGGAACGCCGGTCGTGGTCTACGACGATCACTCGGGCATTCGCGCCGCTCGCGCATTCTGGTTCCTGGAGTACTTCGGCCACGCGTCGGTGCGGATGCTCGACGGCGGCTTCGGCGCGTGGGCACGCTCCGGTCTCGAGGTTACGCGCGACGCGGCGGCGCCCCCCAAAAGTGAATGGACCGGCGCGCGGGACGGAACCACCATCGCAACCTGGAAGGACGTGCGGTGCGCCCTCGGGAAGCCCGGCACTGTGATCGTCGATACACGGACTGACGGCGAATACGCGGGGACAACGGTGCGGGCCAAGCGCGGGGGCGCGGTGCCGGGCGCCGTGCACATCGAGTGGACGCGCAACCTCACGCCCACCGGTGAATTCAAGCCGGCGGCTGAGCTGCGGCGGATGTACGAGGACGCCGGCGTAACGCCCGACCGCGAAGTGCTGACCTATTGCCAGGGCGGATACCGCGCCGCTCACTCCTACATCGCGCTACGTCTCCTCGGGTACCCAAAAGTGCGGACGTACATCGGGTCGTGGAAAGAATGGGGGGATCGCGAGGACCTGCCGATTGAGATACCGAAACGGAATTGACGAACTATCCGACCAAGAACCAAGAACCAAGAACCAAGAACCAGAACCAAGAACAGATTACTAGACCACGTATGACCTCCGTCATCGATTTCATCAATACGAACCGCGACCGCTACGTGGACGAGCTCAAGGAGTACCTCGCCATCCCGAGCATCAGCGCGTTGCCGCAGCATCAGGCGGACGTGCGGCGATGTGCCGAATGGACCGCCGCGGAGATGAATCGCATCGGCCTTCAGAACGTTCGCCTCATCGAGACGCCAGGCTATCCGGTCGTCTACGGCGACTGGCTGGGGGCGCCGGGCGCACCGACGATCCTGTTCTATGGGCACTACGATGTACAGCCGGTGGATCCCCTCGAGCTCTGGGAATCGCCCCCCTTTGAGGCCACGATCCGCGACGGCGAGATCTACGCGCGGGGTTCGGCGGACGACAAGGGCCAGGTGTTCATGCACTTCAAGGCAATTGAGGCCCATTTGAAGCAGACCGGGAAGCTGCCGGTCAACATGAAGATCATTCTCGAAGGGGAAGAGGAAGTCGGCTCGGCGAATCTCGACAACTTCGTCAAAGCCAACAAAGAAACCCTCGTCGCCGATGTGGTCGTCATATCGGACTCGCCGATGTTCGACCGCGGCATCCCGTCGATCTGTTACGGGCTCCGCGGGCTGGTGTATTTCCAGATCGACCTGCGCGGAACCAAGAGCGATCTGCACTCCGGCTCGTTCGGGGGCGCCGTGGCGAACCCCAACATGGTGCTCGCGCAGATCCTGGCGCAGATGAAGGATCGAGGCGGCCGCGTCAAGATCCCGGGCTTCTACGACGACGTGCGGGAGCTGAAGCCGGAAGAGCGCGAGCAGTGGAAGCGGCTGCCATTCAACGAGCGCCGCTATGCAAAAGAGCTTGGAGC
>JAIVJE010000046.1 GCA_020200195.1 Acidobacteriota bacterium
ACCCATGACATCCTCCCGGACATGCTGGCACGTCAAAGTGGCCACATCGTCACGATTGGTTCGATCGCCGGAATGGCTTCGCTTCCCTATATGGCCGTCTATGCCGCCACGAAGGCCGCCAACGTCCTGTTTAATCTCACGTTGCAGACCGAGCTGCAGAAAACCGGCGTCCACGCCACCTCGATCATTCCTGGCTTCACCAAGGGGGATGGCCTCTGGGCCCGCTTCGACCTTCCCGGCCATCCGGCCTTTGGGGAGACGACAACCGTCGATGTCGCCGAAAAGGTAATCGATGCCCTGAGGAATCCTGGACAGATTTCACTCATCTCGAACCCAAACGACGTCAAACCGGTGGCGGCGATGTGGGTGACCGACCCGGTTGGAGCCCAGAACCTCTACAACCAACTGCAGGTTCCGGAGTTCATGGAGAACGTTGGCAAGCACGCGTTGGAGATGGACATCGACGATTCGCCCATCGAGCCGCCGGCCCCGCAGCCCAAGCCTCGTCTGGCCAAGTAAGTCCGGATCCGGAGTTCACCGGGCGAGGCACGACGTCGCCGCCTCGTCCGGTCGCCCGTCAATAGTCCCCACTGCGGCATGAACCTAACTCGGTCGCCGAGTCTTGTTCCGGTTTTTTTCGTTTGGACGGATAATCTCGCTCAAGTCATGCGGGTGGGTGGCCAACGTCGGCACGCTTGCGGTCCGGTGGATTACGGATAGCGCTGTCCGCCTATCACGCGTTAGGTGGAGCGAACGCGTCGATGTCACGGAGGCGAGCAGCTGCCTCAACGCGGCACCAAACGTCAGGGCCATGCTCGGCTATAGGACGTCCCTCATGGGGACAGGAGGAACCAATGGACGCGCTTCAAGTGACCGCCCGTCTGGCCATTCATGCAGGTAAACTCGAAGAGTTCAAAGAGCTCGCAGCTCAGTGCATGCAATTGGTGCGTGACCACGACTCCGGCACGTTGCAGTACGATTGGTTCTTCAATGACAGCCACACGGAGTGTGTCGTGCGAGAGACGTACAAAGACTCGAGAGCGGTATTGGAGCACATCGCCAACCTGGGCCCGACGCTCGGGGCGATCCTCAGTGTTTGCGATGGCGCTTTTGAAGTCTATGGCTCTCCCTCCGACGAGCTTGTGAAGGCAACGGCTGGCCTAGCTCCGAGGATTTACCGGCCCTTCCAGAGCATCTGATCGAGTATCACGGCTGGCTCATCGTTGCGGCAATTCACCTTCAGATGGCCGACGCGGCAGACCGTCTATGCAATCATCGCGCTGTGCCTGGCGGCGGATTTGAACCACAAAGTGCGGATTGTGAAGTGGGGATAAACGTTAGGACTCTATCGGGAGTGACCCGGCGCACGTGTGCCGCGTTGAGCGCCGAGGCTGACTCGCCGGGTCACTTTCGATAGAGCCGTTTGAACAAAGCCGCTGGCGTCTGCGGCGGACGCGGCCCCTTGCTATGGGCGTTGAATCGTGGAGGGGCGGTGGTGGAGGGTCCGATGAGGACCGCTCTCCGCTCGACGCAGCGAGCGAGGGGACGGAGCACCGGCGGTTCCTCCGGGACGCCGCGCAGGATCGTGGTCGCGGCGTCGTGTGTGGAGGGCGGCACGCACACGCCGCCGATCGTGCGCGCACGCGCGGATGGCTCGACGGCGTCGAGCGGGGGACGGTCACGAGGAGTCAAGGACGGGTCCTTCCACGATACCGCGCACGTAGATTTGGCGCGGCGTGAGTCGCTCGATGATGACCATGACGCCGCCACACCGGGGACAGGGCGGCGGTGACGCAGGAGGAGGCGTCTCGCCCGAGGGCGTGGCGAGCGCCTGATCCGGATACGCGTCAAGCACGCGCCGACAGCGTGGGAGATCCTCAGTGCGGCGTCGAGGTGCCACGAAGCCCTAGAAGCGGATCCGGACGAACCCCTTGGGGAGCACGTGGAGGCAGAAGCGCCGGAGGAATTCGTGGGCGCTGAGGGTCATCAGCCGCACCTGACTGCCGTGGCGGTAGTCCTTCCACCGAAAGGTCACCTGGTCGTCGGCCACGTTGACGATCCGATGATTCGAGATCGCAACGCGGTGGGTGTAACGCGCCAGGTAGTCCAGCACATGCACGGGACCGCCGAATGGGGGCTTGGCATAGACAACCCAGTGCTGGCGGTACAGCGTGCGGAGAAACGCGCGGAAGGCGGAGGCCTCGGCCACGCGCTGCAGGTCACCGGGAAATGACAAGGTGCCGGCGTGATATGCGTCCGTAAGGCGGCAACGAATTTCCCTCGAAACACGTGGCTCATCACCTTCACCGGAAGAAAGAAGGTCGGGCGCGTGTGGATCCAGCGGGTCCCGTCGGGCGCGAGCCCTCCCGCTGGCACCACGCAGTGCACGTGTGGATGATGCAGGAGCGTCTGCCCCCACGTGTGGAGGACGCTCAGAAAGCCGATCGACGCCCCGAGATGCCGGGGCGTGCGCGCGACCTCGAGGAGCGTCGCCGCACTTGCCTGGAGAGCAGGGCGTAGACGACTCGCTTGTTCTGCAATGCCAGCCCCGCGAGGACGTGCGGCAGGGTGAAGACGACGTGGGCGTACCCGACCGGCAACAGCTCGCGCTCGCGCTCCGCAAGCCATTGGTTGCGCGCGCGGGTCAGGCACTTCGGACAATGCCGATTCCGACACGTAATGGTGAGCTCACCATATACGTGTCTTATGGTGAGCGCGCGGTTCTGGTGAGCACGAGTCTCATCTCGCTTTCCCACGCTGGACATCCGGTCGAGTCGGCGCAGCGATTACTCACCATAACAATTCGTGGATTCCTGCTCTACGGTGGGGCGGCCATTGGCGGCTCACTTCGGACAGGAGGACGCGATGATCGACCGGTATTTCTCTGCACCCAAGACGCTGCGACGGTTGCGCAGCGGACTCAGCGGCGCGTACATCGACGGCTTCGCGGACGCGCTGACGCGTGACGGCTACGGTCACGCCACCGTCGTCCGGTACCTGCGAGCCGCGGCCCACGTGGGCGTGTTCTTGGAGCGAAGGCACAAAACGTTGGCGGATCTGGACGCGGTGACCGTCCGCTCGTTTCGTCGTCACCTTCGACGATGTCACTGTCCCGCCTCCAATGGTGGCCGCAATGGTCATCACGCGCCCTTCGGCGTGCAGCGCTTTCAGGCCTACTTGATAGGGCGGGGGCTCTGTCCGCGTCCCATCATTAGCGACGCACGGCCGCCGCTCCCGGCCCTCATCACGGAGTTCACCGCCTGGTATCAGACCCATCGAGGGGTGGCCCCGCCGACGGTGCGGCACTACGCGCGTGGCGCGACGGCGATGCTCGCGGCACTCGGTGCGGATGTCCGGACGTGGACGCCACAGGCCGTGCGCCAGTTTCTGATGAAGGCCGTGACCGGCGGTCGATCCGAATCGACGCAGAAGCTGATCACGGCGACGCGGGCGTTCCTGCGGTATCTCGCTTTCCGTGGCGACGCGCGCGCCGATTTGGGGCTCGCGGTTCCGGCCGTCGCGCACTGGCGGCTTGCATCCCTCCCGCGCCATCTGACCGCCGCCGAGCTCACGCGCGTGCTCGCGGTGTGTGAGGGCGACCAGCCAGCACGAGTCCGCGACCGCGCGATGATTTTGCTGTTGGCGCGGCTCGGTCTCCGAGCCGGGGATGTGACGCAGCTGCGCCTGGCCGACCTCGACTGGGAGCAGGGCACGATCCAGGTGACGGGCAAAAGCCGCTATCAGGTCCGCCTGCCGCTCCCGCAGGAGGTCGGCGACGCCGTGCTGCGGTACCTCGCGATCCGTCCAGGTGTGCTGGAGACGGATCGCGTCTTCCTGACGACGATCGCGCCGGTCTCCCCCTTATGCTCAAGCGATGCGGTGTCCTCGGTCGTCACACGGGCATTCCAGCGGGCGGGCATTCACCTCGCGCGGCCTGGCGCTCATGTGCTGCGCCACACCGCCGCGACCGAGATGCTGCGTCACGGCGTGTCCCTCGATCACATCGGTCTGGTGTTGCGCCATCAGTCTCGACATGTCGGCGTACTACGCAAAAGTCGACATCGCCATGCTCCGCCAGGTCGTGCAGCCATGGCCCGGGAGGCGGTCGTGATCGCGGCGGTCGAGACGTATCTCGCGCTGCGCCGTCGGGCAGGGTTCGCCCTGAGTAACACCGAATACCTCCTCCGCAGCTTCGCGCGGTTTGCGCGCGACCGTGAGGAGTCGATCATCCGCACGACGACCGTGCTCGCCTGGGCCAGTCAGGGGCCGTCGCTCGCGCAGCGACACCGGCGATACGAAACCGTCCGGCGCTTCGCGGTGCACGCGCAGCTGGACGATCCCCGGCAGGAGGCCCCGCCGGCCCACTACTTCGGGTACCGGACGACGCGGCGACCTCCACGCCTCTACACGCCGACCGAGGTCGATCAGCTCCTCGCCGCGGCCCGCCGATTGACGCCCGCCGACTCGCTCCGGCCACACATCTATGTGGCGCTGATCAGCCTGCTCGCCGCGACGGGTCTGCGCATCTCGGAGGCGTTGGCCTTGCAGGTCTCCGATCTGTCCGCTGATGGCCTCCTGATCCGCAAGACCAAGTTTCAGAAGACCCGGTTGGTGCCGCTGCACGAGACCGCCATCACCGGCCTCGAGCAGTACCTGCGACATCCACAGCGACGCCCGTCGCGGTGCTCATGGGTCTTCGTCACCGAGCGGGGCGAGCGGCTCCTGTATCGGGACGTGCACGCGGTCTTCCGTCGACTGGTATCCATGGCGCAGCTCCGCGTCGCGAGCGGGCGCGCGCCCACGCTGCACGGCCTGCGCCATACGTTTGCCGTCCGAGCGCTGGAGGCGACCCCGACCGGCCGGTCACAGGTCGCGCACGCGATGCGCGCGCTGGCGACCTATCTCGGGCACGTCAGCATCGTGTCCACCTATTGGTATCTCGAAGCCACGCCGGAGTTGCTGGTCGACGTAGCGACCGCAAGTGAGCGGTTCGTGAGCGAGGGGCAGCCATGACCGCGCTCGCGCCGCACATCGAAGCGTTCCTCCGCGAGCACCTCTTGCGCCACCGCGGTGCCAGTCCGCACACGTGCGACTCGTATGCGTATAGCTTTCGCGCGTTGTTCACATTTGCCGCGCAGCGACTGAAGACCGTACCGTGTGCCCTCACCCTCGAGCAGCTCGATGCCGCCCTGATCGGCGCGTTTCTCGAGCAGCTCGAGACGACGCGCCGCAACGGCGCGGCGACCCGCAACGTCCGCCTGGCCGCCATCCGGGCCTTCTTCCGCTTTCTACAACACCGTGAGCCGGCTGCCCTTGATCAGATTCGCCGCGTCCTCGCGATTCCGTTCAAGCGGCGCGACACGCGGCTCGTGCCGTACCTCACGCAGGAGGAAGTGCAGGCGCTCGTCAATGTCCCCAGTCCGACGACGCGTCAGGGCCTCCGTGACCGCGCCATGCTGCATCTGACCATCTGCGCCGGGCTCCGCGTTTCGGAGCTCACCGGCTTACGGCTCGAGGATGTCGCGCCTCAGGCCGTGACCATCCGCGTCCGCGGCAAAGGGCGGCGAGAGCGCGCCTTGCCGCTGTGGAAAACAACGGCCCGAGCGCTGCGCGCGTGGTTGGCCGTGCGCGGGCAGATGCCGGCGTCGGAGGTCTTCCTGAATGCTCGGGGACAGCCGTTCAGCCGCTGGGGCGTCGCGCACGTCCTCACGTGTCACGGGATCACGGCCCGCGACACGTGCCCGTCGCTCGCGCGCAAACGGCTGTCGCCGCACGTGCTCCGACATACCAGCGCCATGATCGTGCTCCAAGCCACGCACGATATCCGAAAGGTCTCGCTGTGGCTCGGCCACACCCAGCTGACCACCACCGAGATGTACGTGCGTGCTGATCCCAGTGAGAAGCTGGAGGCGATCGAGGCCATCGTGCCGCCACGCCTGCGCAAGGGGACGTTCCGACCGACCGACGCGCTGCTCGCTTGGCTCAAGGCCCCACGGTAATGGAGAGTCGAACGGGCGTGACACCTCGTCGTGCACGCCCGCCTACGCACTGGACTCACCAGAACCGCGCGCTCACCATAAGACACGAGTTGTATGAGATGGCGCGATGCGCGCAGGTGTCGCATCGATCGAGATGGCCCCCCAACGCGGCCGTGCGGCAGCGCGCCAGCGTCCGGAGCACGCGCCGGTGCAGCGCCGTCAGCCAGGCCTTGTGCGTCTCGATGAAGCGATCGCCGTATGTGCGAATGATGTCGGCCACCTCAAAGGGTGGCCGCGTCACCGCTTGCGCTTCAGTCGCGTGCGGCGCGCCGTGTCCGGCGGGGAGATCGCCATCGCATCGAGCGGATTCGCGACCGCCTGCAGGTGCCGCTGCGACAGGTGCAGGTAGATCACGGTATGTTCCAACTTGACGTGGCCGAGGAGCAGCTGAATCGTGCGCAAGTCGGCGCCCGCTTCCAGGAGATGGGTCGCGTACGAATGGCGCAGCAAATGCGGTGAAACCCGCTTCTGCAACTGCGCCCGTGCAGCCGCCGTCTGACAGGCTTCCCAGACGACTTTGGGTGTGATCGGCGTGTCCGCCCGCCAGCCGGCGATCGTGCCCGGAAACAGCCAGCCCGTGGGTTTCATCCAGCGCCAGTACACGCGCAGCGTCGCGAGCAGCGTGGCGCTCAGCGGGACGTACCGATCCCGGCCGCCTTTCCCATGTTGAATGTGAATCAGCATGCGCCGACTGTCGATGTCGTGGACCTGCAGGTGGCGCAGCTCCGCGTTGCGCATGCC
>JAIVJE010000047.1 GCA_020200195.1 Acidobacteriota bacterium
CTCTCCGACATCGTCATCAGGCGGACAGGGCTGGGCGACGCGGGTCATCCGGGCGCGGATGCGATCCGCAGCTGCGCCGTCCTGGCGGCCGAAGAACTCGGATGGGACGACGCACGAGTGCGCGAGGAAATCGCCGCGGTCGAACAGTTCTATTCGGTCTAGGGTTCCGCACGATTGGTTCCGCACGAGCGGCTACGGCACGTTGAAGGCCTTGAAGACGTAGGTCAGTCCTGCGGTAAACCCGATGCTCGGGTCCCTTGACGTCATGCCGATAAGGACCGCGCCGTCGATGCGGACGGTCCCGCGGGTGAACCGACCGCCGACGCGCATGACGGCGCGACTCTCGGTGCCGGGCGGCGGATCTCCTTCCCGCATGTCGGCACGGCCATTGATTTCACCCACGACCTCCACACCCTGGAGTACGGCTCGCGCGAGCGAGATGCCGTACGTGAGAACGTCGTTTTGATGGTCGCCGCGAGTCGGGTCGCCCAGGATCCCGAGGCCGACGTTGCCCACGACCCTGATGGACTGGACCGTTTTTCCAAACAGCCCCGAGGCGAAAAAGTCGGTCGTGTCGAGGCCAAGCCCACTTTCATTCCCGGCATTCGGCAGCCGGGTGCCAAACCGCACGGCCACCGCCGGGCGTGACGGCGTTTCGCTAAGCAGCCGGATCTTCGTGGCGATCACCAAGTCCTCGACGTCGCTCGTGCGATCGCCAGTGAAATCGAGCTGGCCCGACAGCGGCGCGGGTTCGCGAGATGTAACCGTCACGCGGTTGTAGAACCCCCCGTCAATCTGCAGCTCGGCGATCGAACTGATGCCGAGACTGATGCCGAGGACGGGTATCCGGAGGAGGTTTCCCTCGAGCCCGGATACGGGAAAGTTGACTCCGCGCTGCACGTCGAAGCCGCCCTCGAGCAGGATCAGGCCGCTGCCGATCGTCTCCGGATCTTCGGTCACCAGCGGCCGTTGCTGGGCCCACGCCGGGGCCGTCATCGACGTCACCAGCCAGACACACACGGCCAACGTTTTCTTCAACAGTGAGACCTCAGCTAGGGGGGACAGCCACCTTTTTGACCGCTCAAAAAGGTGGCTGTCCCCAACCGTTTCAATCGTTTCAACGACATACAGGCGTCATCGAAAAAGGTGGCTGTCCCCGACAGTGAAAAAAGGTGGCTGTCCCCGTCAGCGGCGCACGACGGGGAGCGGGATCGCGCCATCGCGGCCGGCAGCTTCCCGAAACTCCGGCAGCGGGTTCAGGCGCCGGTCGAGCAGGTGACGGCCGGCGACATTCGCGAGCGCGCGGATCATCGAGTTCTTGATTTCGGGATGCTCAACTTCGAGCTCGGCGATCAGGCGCTTGATCCGTTGACGCTGAAGGCTCAGGTCGCCGCATGCCGGGCAGCAGCACCCGACGATCGGAAGCGATCGTTCTCTGGCGTAGCTGCGCGCCTCGGCTTCCGTCACGCTGACCAACGGGCGGATCACCACGTGACGGCTGTTGTCGGAGACGAGGCGTGCGGGCATGGCTTTGAGGCTGCCGGCGAAAAACAGGTTCAACAGCAGCGTCTCGATGAAGTCGTCTAAATGGTGCCCCAAGGCGATCTTGGTGGCGCCCACTTCGTCCGCGAGGCGATAGAGCACCCCGCGCCGCAGCCGGGCGCAGAGGGAGCAGGGCGTCGCGTGATCCTCCAGAATCTCGTCAATCGCCGCGCCGATGCCGGTGTGCTCGATGCGGTACTCCCAGCCGCGCTGTTCGCACGTTGTCGCAATCAGGTCGTGCCGGTATCCGTCATAGCCCGAGTCGACGGTGACGGCGACGATCGAGAAGGTGATCGGCGCGCGCTGCCGCAGCTCGTCAAGAATCTGGATGAGCGCCCAGCTGTCCTTGCCCCCGGAAAGGCCGACCATCACGCGATCGCCATGCTCGATCAGTCCGTAGTCGGCGATCGCACGGGTAACCTTCTTCGCGATGCGCGTCTCGAGCGGACTTGTATAGGCCATGTCTCCTGTCAGTTTACGCTGGTCAGGTGCCGGACCGTATGGTCCCAGCTGAGTTGTGCGCCGGCGGTGAGCGCCTGCGCGCCCATGCGCTCGGCGAGCGCACGATCGTCCATCACCTGCCGGAGGGCGGTGGCGAGCGAAGCGGCCGCAGGCTCGCATACGAGTCCCTGAATCCCATCTTGTACCAACTCCGCGGGACCGCCGCTGTCGCGGCAGGTGATGACCGCCTTGGACGAGGCAAAGGCCTCGACAGTCACGAACCCATAGTCCTCCTGGCTTGGTGCGAAGCACACCGCGCGACACCTGGCGAGGTGTTGAAGCAACTCGGGTTCGGTGAGCCGGCCGGGGAGCGAAACGCGCGGTCCGAGACCGAGTCGCTCGATGAGTTTTCGCAGGCGGTCCTGTTCCTCCCCTTCGCCGGCGATGACGGCCTTGATTCCCGCGCCCTCAGCCGTCGCCAGCGCCTGAATCAGCAGGTCGGCGCGCTTGAGCGCCGTCAGCCGCGAGACCATGAAGATGTAATCGCCGTACGCCTCGCAACGGTACGGACGCTGCGGAGCGGGCGGATACAACACGGTGGACTGCAGCTCGGGCCAGATTCGCAGACGATCCTGGATGGTGCGCGACTGCACGAACAGGCGCGTGACGTTCCGGGTCAGCAGGTGGCGATCGGCACGGTGAATCAGCGACCTGCGCACCCGCTCCTTCAAGCGCCCCTGGGGACTCAGCATGACGCTGAATCGTGGCCAGAGGTCGTAGTACTCACGCATGGTGTGATTGAGCCAACACACATGACGCGGATGCCGCACCGCGTAGCTCGGATACCGGAGGCTGATCACCTGGTCGATCGGGTGGCCATCTGAGACCGTCACGTCGGTGAGCCACGTCGCAACATAAGCCGATGCCTGGTGGCCGAAACGATTCTGCGGCGTGATCACGGGGTGTGCATCGTGTCCGGCATCACGGAGCGCCTGCACCAGCGCGCGGGCTATGACCATGTGCCCCCCTTCCGCCATGGGTGGGCTGGACGTGACGACGGCGATCCGGCTCATTCGACCAGCATCGGCTTCACGCGGACGCCGAGAAAGCGTGTGTCATTGCCGGCCTCGTAGAAGATCGGTACGAAGCCAGCGCTGCTGGAAATCGAGGCGACCCACACCGGCCAGCGGCCTTGATACGGAAACCCGGGGGGGAGTGTGAACGTGATCTGCTGCGAACCGCCGGGTGCAAGCGACGCGCGCTGCATGCGGCCGGACAGTCGCGCGGTCGCGTCGGTCGCCACGGGGCCCGCGGTGAGCGTCAGAACCAGCCGCTTCATCGGACGATCCGTCTTGATCAGAAACTCTGCGCGTGACTCCCCACGCACCCAGAAGCTCTTGTCCGCCTCCCTCTGATAGGCGTTGTCGTCGAGGAAGTAGATTTGGAAACCGGGATCGTTCTGTCCAGGGTTGTCGCCGAACCAGATGCGGACCTTGGAGGTGTCCGTGTTGATCGGCAGGTCGTACACGTTGGTGAGCTCGACCGGCAGCCAGCGCAAAGGCCCGTGCTTCGCGTAATCCCCAGGTCTGAATGAGGAGGCGAACGGATTGAGCACGAGCTGAGCCGTGAAGAGCGCGCCGAGCGCCCAGGGAATGAGTGCAAGCGACACGCGTGAGATTGGCGGTAACAGGAAGAGAAAGATTCCGTACACCCCCATGAAGTATCGGTTCCCCACGGAACCGCCGCCACCGAACCACGTGTACGGCAGGGTGATGATGAACAGGAGAATCTGCGCGACCCCGGCGGCGAGCACGAGGTACTGCCACGCGGGCCTGCGGCGCGGGGCCGACAGAAACGCGACCAAGGCGAAGACCGCCGGAAAGAAATAAGCGACGAGGCCGGAGTACCGCCCGACGAAGTAATACCTGACGTTGTGCAGAAGGTTCGTCCAGAACACGGACTTGTCGAGAATGATGTCGGTGAGCGCTTCGTTGCGCGCCTTCTCCGCGCCGACACCAAATCCTGAGCCAGGCGTCTGAAACGGGAACTCGTGCACGAACGTCCGCCGGTCCTGGCCGCCCTGGTAGTTCCACTCACCGGAGATCGCCATGTTGGCGGCAAAGAGGCCACCGACGCACAGCGCGTAAATGCCGGCCGTCCAGGCCGCGCGTCCCCAGCGTCGGTGCCAGAGCTGCCAGATCACGATCGGCGGAAACAGCAAAACATTCGAGACTTTCGAGAACGTCGCGAGCCCCAGAAGAATCGCCGCCACTCGGTCGCTGTGAGGGCCGGACAGCCAGCGGGCGACGTGCCGCGCGTGCGAGAGAGTGAGGGCTTCCTTGTACAGCCAGCAGAAATACCCCAGCATGCCCAGCGCGAAGTTGAACAGCTCAGGAGTGATCCAGACGAAGTACACCGGTACCACGGTGGCCATCACGAAGGCCCCGGCCAGCAGGGCGGCGACCGTGGCCCGCATGCGTGCGTGAAGGAACAGGTAGCCGCACCACGTCACCAGCGCGAGCAGAAGGGCGTGTAGGACCAGGAATCCGTTCGTGCCGAACAGACGCACGAATGGTGACGCGATGAGCGGATAAATGAACGACTTTCCGTAAAAGTACCGGTCAGCATCGGGATCCGGCTGCGTGCGCGTCCAGAAGAAGGGCGGGCGCAGCATCAGGCCGGACTCCAGGATGTCCTGCCCGCGTTTGAGAAAGAGTCCGGTCGGACCCGATGGGAACTCCCGCCAGACCCGCATCAGGTCCTCGCGCCGGTACGTCAAGTCGCCGTCTGCGGCAAGGCTGTGCCCCATCATGTAGTACGTGGCTTCGTCGCTCTGGATGCCGAGAGCCGCGCGCGGAAAGTCCACGGTGAGCGCCAGAGAGCCGTAGATGCACAGCAGCAGCGCTGCGGCGATCGCTCCGGGCGCAAACCGCGGTGCTGGCGTGTCGTGCACCGTCGCAACCGTGGCAGCGTTCGCCGCGGCGGCCGGCTTCATGCGGGAGCCTTGCTGGTCAGGAATGACAGATCCGTCTCCAGGACACCGCGTCTCCGTGTCGCTCGCGATACGCGATGCAAGATCTCGTACAGACGCTCCATCTTCGCGACAAAGGCGGCGATATCGTACTGGCGGCCGGTGGCGCGCGCGTTGCTCCCCAATCGATCGCGCGTCGCCGGCTCGTCCATCAGTCGAACGATACCGTCCGCCAGCGCGCGCGGGTTTCGGCGCGGAACAATCAGCGCGTCGTGCTCGTGGGTCAAGACGTCGATCAGCCCGTCGGCGTCGGTCGCCAGGATGGCTTTGCCCATCGCGAGCGCTTCGAACACCGTCAAGGGAGTGCCCTCCCACAACGATGGGAACGCACTTACGTCGAACGCCGAGACGACGGATGCCACGTCGCGCGCAAAGCCGGAAAACACGAATCGATCCCCGAGACCGAGCGCTGCGGCCTGGGCTTCGAGATCGGCGAGCAGCGGCCCCTCTCCCACTATGAAGAACCTGGCATTCGGTCTCGTGTTGAGCACCAGTCGTGCCGCGTCGACGAGGTACGAATTGCCTTTCGAGTCGTGCAGGCGCGTGACCGTGCCGACAGCGAAATCGCCGCCGGCAATGCCGAGCGCCGCGCGGGCTGCGCGAATCTCCTCGCCGGATCGCACCCCGCTGAACTCCTCGAGCGGCACGCCCAGGTAGACCACTTTCACCTTGTCGGGAGGAATCTGGCGCGCCTTGATGACGAAGTCCGCCGTACTGCGCGACACCGCGAGGGCGATGTCGGTCACGGGCTCGAGCACCGCATCGGCCATCTTCTGAAACCAGGGCGTGTTCGTGAGGTTTGCGTGCTCGTGAAGGATCGTGGGTAATCCGCGCATTCCGCCGGCAAGGCGACCGAACGTTGTGGCCCCGTAGCCGTGGAGGTGCAAAACATCAATGCGCTTGCGGTCGATGATTTTCAGCAGTGCAGGCAGGGTGGCCGGATCGAACTTGGACTTGTGCAGGTATGTAATGTCGACCCCGAACGATTCCAGGGTCTCCTCTGACAGATCCTTCCGGCGCAGACTGACCAGCGACACCTCGAAACGCGCCGGATCGAATATCGGAATCATCCAGGAGAAGAGGCGCTTGACGCCGTGCATCCGCGATCCTTCCCACCCGAGATGATCACAGACCTGGAGGACGTGCAGCTTGCGGCCCGCCCCGCGGGCGTCCGTCATGTCTGGGACGCTCCTTGACGCTGTCCGACGATCCGTGCCGGAATGCCCGCCGCAATCGCGCCGGGTGGTATCGCGCTCCGGACGACCGCCGCCGCGCCGACGATGGCGCCATCGCCAATCGTCACGCCGTCGAGGATCTTCGCTCCCGCGCCGAGCCACGCGCCGGCGCCGACGACCACCCCCACCGACGTGCGAGTCTGATCCAGGACCGGCCGCGACGGGTCGTTGAAATCGTGGTCGCCGCCGATCACATAGCAGTACGCCGCCAGCAACGCCGCGCGGCCGATCTGCACCTCGCTCGCCGAAAACAGTTCGCAGTTGAACCCGATGTTCGCCCCATCATCCACATGGATGTTGCCGTCCTTGCAGGAGAGGATCGTGTTGCGGCCGATGAACACGCCGCTCCCGATCGTAATGCCGGTGTTGGTGGCCCCTTTTGCGTCCAGCAGGCAGTTGTCGTCCACGACGACGTCATCGCCGATGCGGATCTTGTGCGGGTGCCGCAAGACGACGTTCTGGCCGAAGATGACGTTGTGTCCGCAGGCTCCAAGCAGTAACGGGTAGAACGTCTTCCGCAGGGCGAGGC
>JAIVJE010000048.1 GCA_020200195.1 Acidobacteriota bacterium
CGGCGTGCGCGCGCCGCTCGAAAAGTTCCTGGCGCTTCACGGCTTCGAGGTCATGACCGCCGACACGGTCGACAGCGCGCTGGCTGCCGCCGCCGCCCGCCCCCCCGACGCCGCCATCGTCGATCTCCGGCTCCGTCAGGGTTCCGGACGCGACGTCGTCGTCTCGATTCCACAACCGATCCCGATCATCATCTTCTCCGGCGTGCCGGACGAATCGTCGCAGCTCGAGACGCTGAGGCCGAACACCCGCCTGATACAGAAGCCGTTCTCGCTCGTGATGCTGATCGAGCTTTTGCAGAGGATGATCGCGCCCGAGCCACGCAGCGCCTGACGCGTCAGAGAATTTTCTGACCGAGCGCCGAGGAGGCGAGCTCCGCGCCGAGGATGGCCGTCATGTTGCGGTCGTCGAGGATCGGATTCACCTCCACCAAATCGAGCGCCCGCAGCAGCCCCGAGTCCGCGACGATCTCCATCACCATGTGCGCCTCGCGGTAATCCAGCCCGCCTTTGACAGGGGTGCCCACACCCGGTGCGATCGTGGGATCGCAGACGTCGAGATCGAATGAGACGTGTACGCCTCCAGTATCTTTTCCGGCGATAGTCAGCGCCTGCTCGACGACCGAGGCAATGCCGAAGCGATCGATGTCCTTCATGGTGAAGACGCGCACGCCGGAGGCGCGCACGATCTCCTTCTCGCGTTGGTCCAGGTTCCGGATGCCGATGAGGACGACGTGCTCGGGACGGACCTTGGGTGTGAAGCCGCCGATGCGTGAGAGTTCGACAGGTTCAGGTCCGAGCAGCGATGCGAGCGGCATCCCGTGCACGTTGCCGCTATCGGAGCTCGAGGGCGTATTCATGTCGCCGTGCGCGTCGACCCAGATCAGTCCAAGCGGCTTCCCGTCGCGCCGCACGAATTCGGCCGTCGCGGCCACCGAGCCCGACGCGAGACTGTGATCGCCGCCGAGCATCAGCGGGAAGCCACCCTTTTCGAGCGCGGCGAGCGAGCTGCGGTAGGTGCGCTCGCAGACGCGCGCGATCTCGCGAATGTATTTCTTTCTGGGATCGCCGAACGATTTCACTTCGGGAATCGGCGCGACGAGATCGCCCGCGTCCACGACGGGAACGCCGAGCGCGGCGAGGCGCTCGCCCAGGCCGGCGATGCGAAACGCCGAGGGCCCCATGTCCACGCC
This sequence comes from Acidobacteriota bacterium, assembly GCA_020200195.1. Taxonomy (GTDB): domain Bacteria; phylum Acidobacteriota; class Vicinamibacteria; order Vicinamibacterales; family 2-12-FULL-66-21; genus JAIVJE01. Next base: position 1,191 of record JAIVJE010000048.1, read on the forward strand.
GCGCCGGTTACCGCCGAGGTCCAGAGAGACGCCGATAATGTGCACGGGGCGCATCGGGGGTTGAATGTAGCACACGGTCCGGAGGTTGACGACTGCGTTAAATCTCGGATACTCTGTGGGTTGCGGCGGTCAACGCGACCGTTCTGCCGTTGAAGGAGCGCGTGATGAAGCGGTTCGAGGTCGGGGCCCGGGTCGTGGAGCCCACCTATGGTCTGGGGTCAGTGATTGCGGTCGAAGACGCTTACACTCGCGTGCAATTCGACGAGCATGGGGTCAAGAAATTCCTGACCAGCATGTCGAAGCTCGAGCCGAGCGACGAGCCGGTACCGGCCGGTCTCCGCGGCGCGAAGGTGCGCAAGAAACGCGCGCCCAAGAAATCCGCCGCGGTTCCTGCCGCCGCCCCTGTCGAAGACTGATTACTTCCGCAGCGACACCGACATCCCTTCTCCTGACGGCGACACGATCGTCGTCCACAGCGAGGGGTGCGTCTGCACGGCGGCCAGGAAGTCCGCCATCTCGTTTTTCTTGTTCACCACGTTGTGGGCGATGAACAGGCCGTTGGCGTCGAGCCGCGGATACACGAGATCGAAGAACCGTTTGTAGTCCTTCTTCCAGGCATCCAGAAAGACGAAGTCGAACGTACCGGTGATCTTCGGGATTTGCTGAAAGGCATCTCCGGTCCGCACCTCCACGATGTCCGCCAGTCCGGCGCGCCGAACGTTGGCGACCAGCTCCCTCGCGCGCGCCGGATCGTACTCGATCGTCACGAGCCGGCCGCCGGTTTTCCGCAGCCCGAGCCCCATCCAGATCGCGCTGTACCCGCTGGCGCCGCCGATTTCGAGCGCACGTTTCGTGCCGCTCGACGCGATCATGAGCCGCAGAAACCGTCCGTCTTCCTCTGAGACGGCAAGCTGGCCAGTGTCCTTCGATCGAATCTCGGCGAGTACGGCGCTGGCGTCCGGTGGCTTCGACTGTGCCGCGGCCTGCGGCCGGGGATCGACCAGGCACGTCGCCCCGGTCAGCAGAATCATGCAGGCACGGAACCGCGCGGCGCGGAGGTTCACGATCATCTGCCGATCTTAACGTATGGGGCGGCGGACGCTGCGGCGTTTCGCCCGTCGGCGATGCAGTCCGGCACACCCAGCGCGCGGAAGCCGCTGCCCGTCACGAAAACCCCGGGATGGTTGGTCGACAGTCTGGTCTCGATTTCGGTGACGCGCGCGAGGTGTCCGACGGTATGCTGCGCCCCCGCGTCCCGCCAGCGATGGACGCGCGCCAGGGCGGGAGGAGTGTCGATGCCGAGGATGCCGGCAAGATCGCGTCTGACGGAATCGATCATCTGATCGTCGGTCATGTCCACCGCAGCCGGATCCGCCACACCGCCGACGAAGGCACGGAGTAGCGCAAAGCCAACCGGCGCGCGTCCTGCCCACTTGGACGATACCCAGGTGCACGCGGCGATGCGCACGTCGTTGTGCTTTCGGGCAACCACGAAACCGCTTCCGGCAAGCGGATGCCGGACGGCGCCGCGCGGCCAGGCGAGCGTCACGCTGGCGGTGGACGCATACGGTACGGCCGCGCACAGTGAAGCGCTGCGCTCGTCGAGAAGTGCCAGCACGCGCGCCGCGGCGTGCGCGGGTGCAGCCACGATCACGGCATCGCCGGCGACCAGACCGCCGGCGCTCTCCACTTCCCATCGTCCACTCTTTGCGCGAATCGTTTGCACCGCCGCGTTGCACCTGAGCGCTCCAGCTGGCAGCCGTCGCTCGAGCGCGGCAATCAGCTCGCCCATCCCGGAGGAAAGTGAGCGGAACAGATCCGCCCGACCGTGCGCGCGGGTTCCGTGAAACGCACGTCTGACGCTCCCGTGGCGTGCTTCCGCTTCGACGAACCTGGGGAAGAGCGATCGGACGGACAGCGACTCGACATCCCCGGCGTGGATGCCGCCGAGGAGGGGTTCTGCAAGAAGATCAACCGTCGCCGGCCCGAACCGGCGCCTGAAGAACGCGGCGACTGACTCGTCTTCGTCACCCGCAGCCGAGGGTCCCGGGGGGGGACACTCAGAAGGGACACTCGTGATTGAGTGTCCCCTGGGGATCAGCGGCTCGATCGCCAAACGCAGCCGCGCCCCCCAGGGCAGCAGGTCATAGCGGAAAGTACCTTTCAACGTCGTCGGGATACCGAGCACGGCCGGCGAGGGGAGCGGGTAAAGCGTGCCGCGTTTCAGCACGAAGGCGGCGCGCGGCGGAGTGGTGGAAATGAGCCGCGGGCCGAGCCCGAGTTCCTCGCACAGCGCGGTCGCTGCCGGTTTCTGCGCAAGGACGGAATCAGGACCCGCTTCGATGGTGACCCCGTCGATGTGTTCGGTGAGGATCAACCCGCCAGCGCGAGGCGCCGCCTCGAGCACAGTGAACGGCACGCGCCGGAGCGACAGCTCGTAAGCTGCCGCAAGACCAGTAATGCCCGCACCGACGATGATGACGCTCATGGCTCAGAGCTGACAGCTCTCAGCTTTCAGCTTTCAGCGTGCGTTCGTGAACGTGCCGCGCCAGCGCCTGCACGTTTTCAAGCGGTGTGCTCGGCAGCACCCCGTGGCCGAGATTGAAAATGTGCCCCGCCCGCCCCGCCGCGCGATTCAGCACATCGTCGGCGGCGCTGAAGAGGCGGTCGGTGGGTCCGAGCAGCGTCGCCGGATCGAGGTTGCCCTGCAGGGCATGATCCAAGCCTACGACCGCCCACGCCTCGTCGAGCGGCTGACGCCAGTCGACGCCGATCGCCGCGCTGCCCACCGTGGCGATGTCCGGAAGGATCGCCGCCGTGCCGACAGCGAAATGGATCGTCGGCACATCGCGCGACGCGAGTGCCGCGAAAATGCGCTCGGTATGCGGCTTCGCAAATTCTCGATAGTCAGCACGGCCCAGCGCGCCGGCCCAGGAATCGAAGACCTGGATAGCCTGGGCGCCCGCGTCTACCTGCGCACACAGGTAATCTGCCATGAGGTCGGCGAAGCGTGAGCACAGTCGGTGCCACGCTCGTGTCTGCGAATACATGAACGCCTTGGTACGGGCGTAACTCGTGGAGGGCCCGCCCTCGATCGCGTATGCCGCTAGCGTGAATGGCGCACCCCCGAACCCTATCAGCGGCAATCGGCCGTCGAGTTCGACGCGAAGCAGGCGAATGGTCTCGAGCACATGAACCAGCGCCTCTCGCGGTTCGAACATGCGCAACTGGTCGACGTCATGCTCGGATCGGATCGGGTTGGCGATCGATGGGCCCTCATTTTTGACGAACTCCACCTCGAGACCTAATGGAATGAAGGGAACGAGCAGATCGGAAAAGAGGATCGCCGCGTCCACCTCGATGACGTCGATCGGCTGCAGTGTGACGACGACCGCAAGTTCGGGGTGGCGGCAGATCTCGAGCAGGGAGTAACGCTGGCGAAGCGCCCGGTACTCCGCCATGTAACGGCCGGCCTGTCGCATGAACCACACGGGAGTCGCGTCCACCGGCTGGCGCCGGCAGGCACGCAGGAACCGATCGTTCACCCGGCGACCAGGGCCCTCGCAAGCGCGATGAGATCCTCGAGCCACAGCGGCTTGAAGCGGATGGACGCGCCCAGTGCCTTGAGCTCGTGCTGGATCGGGTCGGTCAGGAAGTAATCGCCGGTGACGATCGCGACGGGCACGTCCACCAGATGCGGCCTCGCACGCACGAGGCGGAGGAACTGCAGGCCGTTCGTGATCGGCATCCGCATGTCGAGGATAATCGCGTCGGGTCGGAAGTTCTCGGTGAGCTCGAGAGCCGACTCAGCGTTGAGCGCGGTCTCTACCTGAAACCCCTCGAGCTTGAGCATTCGGGCAAAAGTGTCGGCGACCGAACGGTCGTCATCCACGATCAGAATCGTTCGAGTGGCCGACGACGCCGCGTGGCTTCCGGCCGACGCAATCACCGCATCATTCTGAAGGGAAACGACATCTGCGTCAAGACCTGCCGCGTTCGAGCACTGGGTAGCGGTCAAGTTTCAAAAGCCGCTGAGCCAGAACGGCGAGCGACCGTGCGATACTGAGGTATGCCCAAGCCGCTTAAGAAGCCACGACGTAAGCGGCCAGTCAGTCGGCGTGCTGAGCCTGACGCCAATCAACTCGCGCACGCCCTTGTTGAGCGTCTAGGCAAGCCGGAGGCAGGCTTTCAAAGCCAACTCTCTGCCTACATGGCCAAACTCGGGCGCCGTGGCGGGCTAACGAGCGGGAAGCGCCGTATGCAAAACCTGACTGCCGAACAACGGCAGGCGATTGCTCTTAAGGCAGCGCGGGCGCGATGGGCGAAAGCCAAACGCCCTAAACCCTAAACAGCCTTCGGATACGCCACGCTCGCGTCAGTTGGCTTATTGTCGTCACGAGCTGACGTGCGGCGCTTTCGGCCCTTCGGCCTTCGCGCCCTACGCTGTGGTGGTCTGCTATCGGCTGCAACGCTCTTTCGGATGTGCGCCGGGTAAGAAGCCGTGAGATCCCATCCGTCCTTAAACTTGAGCACGTCGCCGCTGTCCTGGAGACGGTAAATTGCACCAGCAACGGTCGTCTCAAAATTGCGAGACGTAGTTTCAAGGCCCCCCTCCTTGAGCCCCTCGGCAATTTGGCGGATGGTCTGCTTTCTCCGCACAGCGGCCAGAAACAGCTTAATGGCTTCAGGGATGCTCTTGTTGCGGAACGCGCCGACAGGCAACTCGATAGGGGTGCGCGACAGATCCAGCGTAGCACCCAGTACAGCGGTCCTGTGAGCACCGTCTGCTAAGTTGATACCCATCGCCTTCGTCTTTAGATACGTCTCCCTTAGGTTCTGGAGCGCCGCAATTTGTGCCTCGATCCCGGCCAGGAATACGTCAGACTCCGGCTACACGTTCATGAACGATGTCGCCAGCCGCATCCGGACTCGCGTGCAACTCACGACGGACGGGCACACGGTGTATCTCAGTGCCGTCGAAGATGCATTCGGCAGTGACGTGGACTACGCGATGCTGACAAAGATTTACGGGCGCCAGGTGGAAAACGAGACGCGCTATAGCCCGGCGAAGATCCTCAGCAGCCCGACGGAGGTAATAAAAGGGAACCCGAATCCGAGTACATCAGCACGTCGTACGTGGAACGTCAGAACCTCACGATGCGGATGCACATGCGCCGCTTCACGCGGCTCACGAATGCGTTCTCAAAGAAGGTCGAGAACCACGCGGCAGCGGTGGCTCTGCACTACATGTGGTACAACTTCGTCCGCGTGCATCAGACCTTGCGTGTGACGCCAGCGGTGGAATCGTGCATCGCATCTCACGTGTGGTCAATCGAGGAAATCGTAGGACTGCTAGATGCGGTGGAGAAAAAAGCCGCGTGAGGAACGCCAATAATGAAGATTGAACAGTGCCTCATCACCGTGGATCTTGCCTACGCGTTGCGCGAAGTCGTCGAGGCGATGAATCTCAGTGTACCGAATGGAGACTACGGCTTTCTCTGCCCGG
>JAIVJE010000284.1 GCA_020200195.1 Acidobacteriota bacterium
GAACAGTACAACGAGAAGCCGCCGCTGCTCGCCCCCTATTCCACCTACCGGAGCGGTCTCCCGATGGATGGTCGGTTTGAAACCTACATCCGCCCGCACCGTGGATTCGCGGCAGCGCCAACGCACAACGGCTTGACGCTGACCGTCGGGGGATGGCCGTACTCGGAATTCGAGACGAACAAGAAGGACGTCGAGGGGAACTTTCTGAATTGTTCGATCTCGCGCCCGACTTCGCAGATCGTGTGCGCGGCGCGATGAGGAGGATCCGTCACAATCTCGGCCGGCGTATTCGTGAAACTCAACTAAGAAGGGTATTGATCATGGTCGTCATCCGCAACGTATTTCGGCTGAAGTTCGGAAAGGCTCGTGAGGCAGTCGCGCTGTTCAAGGAAGGCCTCGCCATCCAAAAACGGGTTGGGGCTGGACTAGACTTTTCCACCCGACTGCTCACCGACGTGACTGGGCCCTTCTACACGGTCGTCTTGGAAATCACCGTGCCCAATCTCGCTGCATTCGAAGGAGACGCGCCCCGGCTCATGGGGGACAAAGACTGGCAAGCGAACTATCAGAAGATCGGGTCACTCGTGGAGTCTGGGTATCGCGAATCTTCACTCTGGTGGAGTAAGGGAGTACGAGAATGTTCGCATAGGCGATGGGGAGAACCGGTACCCGAATGCCGAGAGATCTAGTTCGGTCCATGTCACTCTCGAACTCCGGACCGCGATCTGTTCCGCCACCACGAGAGGCAGCTAACAGAGCCCATCAGGCCCCAGCGCGATCCCCTTCAGGAAGTCCGCGGTGGCACGGACCTTCGGGTCGCGTCTGAACTCGGGATGCGTAATCAGCCACACGTCGTGAGCGGCCACTGCATCGGAGACGTCAACGAGGTCGTCGTGCCAGCGTGCGACGAAACGAGGCAATACGGCGACCCCGACGCCCGCCCGAGCCGCGGCGAGCAACGCGTGCGTGCTGTTGGTTTCCATGTACGCGCCAACTGACGAGAGAATCGCCTGAAACCACTTGGCCTCCTGGAGCATCTGGAAGGAGGTTGTATATGTGAGCAGCGGCAGCCCGCGCAGCGTCTCGCGGGCCGTGATTCGCCACCGCGCGCTCGCCACGATCGTCTTCGAGGCGTACTACGCGAGTGAGGTACGACCAATTCGGACAGCCACGAGATCCTTCTGGCGCGGCCGCGGCGACTGGACGGCGAGTTCCGCCTCGCCGCGCGACAAGTCGCGCTGCCGAGTCCCGACGAGGATGTGCACCTTAATCTGCGGATGCTTCGCGCGAAAGACCTTGAGCTGCGGACCGAGCCAGTGCGAGGCGAACTCCGGAGCCATCGCGACGCGCACCCGACCGGTGCGGGCCACGGCGAGAAACGCCTGCAGGGCATCCCAGTTCACGTTGTGCATTCTTGCACATTGGATGTGCGAATTTCTCGAGAGCCCTGAAGGCGCGGTCGGTCTATGGTGGTGCTACCCATTTTCAACGGAGGACCAACCATGACCGCGATCGACGCGACACCAGACACCACCTCCGGTGCGCCGGCAGTTCAGGACGTGTGGAGCGTAGGCGATTACGACCGACTTGCATCCTACGGCAGCGCCCCGGAGGCGGCACACTTGGTCCGGTTCGCGGGTGTGCAGCCCGAAGACCGCGTGCTCGATGTCGGCACAGGCTCTGGCCTCGTAGCGATCGTCGCGGCGCAGCAGGGGGCGCACGCGACCGGAATCGATCCGACGCCCGAACTCCTCGCGAAGGCGAAGGAAAACGCGGTGCTCGCCGGCTGCCGCGGCATCGACTGGCTTGAAGGCGCAGCGGAGAGTCTGCCGTTCCCAGACGCCAGCTTCGACATCGTCCTCAGTCAATACGCTCACATGTTCAGTCCGCAGCCCGAGGCGGCCGCTCGCGAAATGCTGCGGGTGCTGAAGCCCGCGGGCCGAATCGCGTTCGCTGCTTGGACTCCCGATGGACTGGCGCCTCGGCTCATGGGGCTTACGTTCCGCTATTTGCCGCCTATGCCTGGCGTCGCGTCACCGTCGCCATTCGAGTGGGGCCACGCAGGAGGCGTTCGAAAGTACCTGGCAGAGCGTGTCCGCGATCTCGGTTTCGAACCCGCCGCCCTTCAACTGCCGGCACTCAGTACCGCGCATGCCCGGCGACTGGTCGAGGAGACCTTTGGACCGACCGTACTCCTCGTCCGCGTGCTTTCGAATGATCCCGCGCGTCTGGCACAATGGCGACACGAGCACGACGCCGCGGCCGCAGAATTCTTTGCGGACGGTCGACTCCGGTTCGACTATCTGTTGACGCGTGCGATCAAGCTTTGACTGACGCCCTAATCGGAGGCGACCAACGGGCCCAGCGCACGTCAAGGATCGGCAGCGGAAGCATTGGGATGCTGTCGCTGCGGGATGGGCTACCTGGTTCGATTGGACGGAGCGCAACTTCGCGCCGCTGACCGCCTGGATTCGCGACGCCACACCGTGGCGCGCAGGCTCACGCGTGCTCGACGTCGCGTGCGGCGCCGGCTATCCGGCTCTCGCCGCGGCGCGGGCCGTGCGACCCGGCGATCGAGTGGTTGCGTCCGATCTGTCGTCTCGGATGATCGGCGTCTTCGCGTTGCGCGACCCTGGTCCCGGTGAGCCCAATCCCTTTCGACTGACGTCAGCCGACGTGCTCCGTTCGATGCTCGAACAGACGGGATTCTCATCGATCGACGTCGAGCGCTTGCCGATGACGTTCGGGTGCGATTCGGCCTGCGACTATTGCCGAATCTTTATGGATTACGGTTGGAAGTCCCGAATAGCCGCGCTGCCACCCGAGGAGAAGAATCGCTTTTACGAAGCCGTCGGCGAGGCCACGCGACCGTACGCCGCCGATGGACGCCTGCGTCTTGCAGCGAGTTCGCTCTGGGCCTGCGTACGCAAGTAATTCGCGCCCAGACGTCGACATATCC